>JAQBQI010000342.1 GCA_028287085.1 Myxococcaceae bacterium | reverse complement strand
CTGCCGTTGCCGCCGCCCGCGCCGTTGCTGCCGCCGCCGCCGGCGGCGCCGTTGCTACCGCCGCCGCCGTTGCTGCCGGCCCGCGCCGTCACGCTGCACGACCGCAGGGTCACGACGACCGACGAGGCCGAGTTCACGACCCGCACGCCGTAGCTGCTCTGGCCCGTGCCGCCCGCGGCCGCCGCCCGGATGGTCAGCCGCTGTAGCTCGACCGACGCGCTGAGGTTGGCCGCGCTGACGGCCGTGGCGCTGGTGCCCTCGACGATGACGACGTTGCCCGCGCCGCGCGACCAGTTGGACGCGTTGTACCCGCCGTAGAGGCTGACGCCCGGCGCCAGCGTGAGGCTCTCGTTGTAGGTGCCCGCCGCGATGAACACCGAGAAGCCCGCGCTCGCGGCGGTGTTGATGGCGTTCTGGATGTCGCGCTTCGGCGCCGCGCGCGTGCCGGGGTTGCCGTTGCTGCCGCCCGTGGAGACGAAGATCGCCCGCGACGCCACGCCGTCGACGCCGTCGCAGTTGGTGTCGGCGAAGCCGTCGTCGGGGAGGTCGGGGTCGGTGTTGCGGCACTCGCAGCCGTTGCCGATCTGGCCGTCGAGGTCGACGTAGGTCGGCGCGCAGACCGCGCCGCAGGTCGCGGCGGTGCACGTCGGCAGCTGGTTGGCCGCGACCGGGCAGACCATCCCGCACGTGCCGCAGTTGGTCGGGTCACTCTGGAGGTTGACCTCGCAGCCGTCGCCCACGGCCGCGTTGCAGTTCGCGAAGCCGGTGTTGCAGCTGCCGATCGCGCAGTTGCCGGCCGCGCACGCGGGCGTGCCGTTGGCCGTCGCGCAGCGCGTGTTGCACAGGCCGCAGTTGTTGACGTCGGTCGTGGGGTTCACCTCGCAGCCCGTCGCCGGGTTGCCGTCGCACTCGAGGAAGCCCGGGAGGCAGAAGGTGCGGCAGGTGCCGGCGAAGCAGGTGGGCGCGGCGTTGGTCTGGCCGGTGCAGCGCATCCCGCAGGTGCCGCAGTTGGCGGTCGCGTTGCTGAGGTCGACCTCGCAGCCGTTGCTCGGGTTGCTGTCGCAGTTGCCGAAGCCCTCGTTGCACGCCATCACCGTGCACTGGCCCATCACGCACGCGCCGACGGCGCCCGGGGGCATGCACGCGGCGCCGCAGCGCCCGCAGTTGGCGAGGTCGCTGGCGGAGTTGGTCTCGCAGCCGTTGCTCGGGTTGCCGTCGCAGTCGCTGTAGCCCGTCTCGCAGGTGTACGCGCAGGTGCCGGCGTTGCACGCCGCGGTGGAGTGGGCCCGCGCCTCGCACGCGCGCCCGCAGCCGCCGCAGTGGAACACGTCCGTGAAGGTGTTGGTCTCGCAGCCGTTGGCGGCCATCGAGTCGCAGTCGCCGAAGGGCGAGGTGCACGCGCCGATGGTGCACATGCTGTTGCGGCACGCGGGCGTCGCGTTGACCGCGGTGCAGCGGTTGTCGCAGCGCGCGCAGTTGGCGAGGTTGGTGGTCGTGTCGACGCAGCCGCCGCCGCAGCAGGTCTGGCCCCCGGGACAGCCGCGGGTGTCGGTGCAGCCCGTCACGCAGAGGTTGCCCACGCAGAGGTTGCCGGTGGGGCAGTGCTCGTCGGTCACGCACTGCACGCAGCTGTGGGTGTTGGTGTCGCAGCGCTGGCCCCCGACGCCCGCGTCGCCGGAGCGACAGCCGTCGTCGTTGTGGCAGCCGCTCACGCAGCGGGTCGAGGCGCCGTCGCAGTGCTGGTCGCCGGGGCAGGTGTCGGGCGAGAGGCGGCAGCCGATGCACATCCCGCTCGCGACGTCGCAGACGGGGCCCGCGGCGTTGCCGAGGCAGTCGCCGTCGGCCCCGCAGCGCAGCGGCCCGCGGTCGGGCGGCGGCGCGTCCATCGGCGCGTCGGGGGCGCCGGTGTCGAGCGACCCGGCGTCGACGACGACGCCGAGGTCGTCGGCCGCGTCGGGGGCGCCGGAGTCGAGGTCTCCGCCCACCACGGAGTCCTCCGAACAGCCCGCCAGCGCGGCAAGCATCACCATCGGGACCAGGGCTATCGCCCGAAACTCGCGTCGACTCATAGGTCCGCCAATGCCTCCGTAGTTGTGTGGCTGACCATGGTCGCACGATCGCCCCGAGCGGGGGCAGCGCCGAAGTCGGCACCCTGACGCGCGACGCCCCGGCGCCCCCGCCGCGGAGCGCCCGCCGGACCCGCGCCGTGCTTGACGCCCCCCACCGGGTCGTGGCTCGCTCCGGGCCCCCCAATGCACCCGAGCCTCCTGCTTCAGCCGCGCGCGAACTCCCCGAGCTGGCCCGCCGAACCCGTCGCCCCCGCCAACGGTTCCGACGCCGCCGCGGCCGTCCCCGCGCCCGCGCCGGGCACCACCGTGACGGCGGCGGGCGGCGACAACGGCGGCTCCTTCGCCGTCACCGCGCCCTCGTCGGGCTACCTCTCGCAGGAGACCTGCCAGCAGGCCAGCCGCAGCGGGCTCATCGCGGCCGGGGGCTACACCGTCGGCGCGTCGCTCGTCGGCATCGTGATCTTCGTCGTGATGCGCAAGAAGCTCTGGGGCAGCGCCTTCGTGCGCTACCTCACCGGCGTCGGCGTCGCGTGCGCCATCGGCACCACCGTCGCGGGCCTCGACCCGGTGCGCGCCGACATCCTCGAGCAGTGCATGCACTCCGCCGACTTCTCGCAGTACGTCTTCCTCGGCACGCAGCTCTTCGCGCGCGCGCTGGTGCTCGGGCTCGTCCCGACGCTGGTCGTGACGCTGCTCGGCTGCCTCGTCGCCAACCGCACCTGAACCGGTCCCCAAGCGAAAGCGCACAGCCATGGATCTCGTCATCGCGGTGGGCGGAGGCGGACAGCACATCGCACTCGCCGTCGCCCGTCTGCTGCGCGTCGGCGCCCTGGCCGAGCCCATCGAGGCCTTCGTCATCGACGCCGACAGCGACTCGCGCCTCGCCGTGAAGCTCCGCTCCTTCGGCCACACCGTCAGCGCCGGGTGCCCGCACCCGCTGGAGGGCGCCGAGGCGATCATCCCGCCCTTCGCGCGCGACACGATGAAGGAGACGGCCTTCCGCCGGATCTTCCTCGACGACCGCGCCGACCCGATGGAGCGCGAGCTCTTCGAGCTCTTCTACGACGAGGAGTCGGGCGGGGTCGACGGCGGCGTCGGCGTCTCGGCGGGCGTCGACATCGGCAAGGGGATGTTCGCCAACCCCAGCGTCGGCAGCGCCGTCTTCGCGTCGAGCAAGGGCGGCGCGATGGACCCGCTCTTCGGCCGCGCCCGCACCGCCGCGCGCATCTTCGTCGTGGGGTCGTTCCTGGGCGGCACCGGCGCGGGCATCACCCACCAGCTGATCAAGCTCGTGCGCGAGGCCGTCGGGCCGGCGAAGCCCATCTACGGGTCGTTCCTGCTGCGCTGGTTCGACCTGCCGCCGACCACGGGACAGACCGTCGACACCTCGACGCTGCTCGCCTCGATGGGCCACGGCCTCGAATACTTCTACCGGTATACCCGCAGCCTCCTCGACGCCTCGCTGCTGCTCGGCGTGCCCGACCACCCCACGCCGCACATCAAGGCCGTGCCCGCCGCCGCCGAGAACGACGAGACCGTCAGCATGTACCCGCTGCTCGCGGCCTTCGGGCTGCTGATGCTGCCCGACAAGACCGACACGCAAGCCCGCGCGATGCACCGCACCTACGGCCTCTCGCACGACGAGCACGACCCCGCCTGGCCCCTGCGCCGCAAGTGGAACACCCCCCGCGGCTCGCGCGACGCCACCCTCGGCGCGCGCCTGGTCGAGGCGCTGATCCTGCAAGAGGTCTACGCGTCGTTTCGCCAGAAGGACTCGGACTTCGTCGACTTCGACTACGAGAAGGCCCGCACCACCTGGGGCTCGCTCATCAGCAACGTCGCCCGCGCCCAGCACGACCGCGAGTCGGCCTTCGCCCGCAAGGTGCTCAACGCCCTCGAGGCCCGCGGCGCGCAGCTGCGCTTCGTGACCAGCTGGTTCACCACCGTCTTCGGCGACCCCGACCTGTCGCTCTTCGGCGACCCCCGCGCGCGCCAGCTCTACGCCGTGCGCAAGCACCGCCAATGGAAGGCCCCCGACGCCTTCAAGCTGCTCATCGATGCCTTCCAGTTCGAGTCGACGGCGGGCGCCGAGCGGGCCCGCGGGCACCAGCCCGACCCCGACGCCGAGCTCGCCATGAAGATCGAGCGCTCGCTGCTCGCCGCCCTCCGGAGCTGACGCCGTGATCCAACTCATCCCGGGCTCGAACGACGCCTCGACCAGCGACAGCTTCGCCCTCGACCAGAAGAAGGGCGCCTGGCAGCCGACCCCCGCGCACCTGCGCACCAAGAGCTTCCCGACCCCCTACGCGCAGGCCGAGATGATGTCCCACCTGCTGGGGCAGCTCCTCCTCGACCCGGGCGTGCAGCAGCCGCAGCCCGAGCTCGTCAACCCGCGACTGCAACAGTCCTTCGAGCGCTGGCGCCTGCTTTTACTCGGGCTCGTATTGGGCGAGCTCACCCTGGAGACCGTCGACCTGCGCCGCCCCGAGGTCGACAACCTCGGCGCGATGCTCGCCGACCTGCGCCCCGAGTGCCGCTTCCTGGGCCTGCTGCGCGACGCGCGGCGGCAGGGGGCGGAGGGGCGGCGCCTGCTCGTCGGCGCGGCCGACCCGATGTGCCTCTTCTGGTGCGCCCCGCGCGTCGCCCGCGAGAACTACTGGAGCGACCTCAAGACCCGCATCGACGCCAGCGCCGAGCGCGCCGACGCCCTGCGGCTGCTCGCCGAGTGGCGCGGCTGCTACGAGCGCAACGGGGTCTGGCAGCCCGGTCACGAGAGCGCGCCGCCCTGGCAGAAGGGCCTCCAGGTGCTGCTCGGCGAGACGGCCCCCTCGGCGGGCGCGCTCTCCACCGACGCGCGCGGCGTCGGCCCGCTGCGCCTCGGCGTGGTGCCGCGCAACGGCAGCGACGCGAGCGAGGTCATCGCCTTCCTGCCGCAGCGCGACCCGGGGTGGGGCGCGCGCTTCGCCGAACTCCTCTTCTTCCAGCCCATCCGCGGCGGCGCCGGAACCGTCGACCTCGTCGACCCCAACGGCCGCCCCGTGGTCACGGTGCGCATGGCCCCGCGCGACGCCGTGCGCGACGGCGCCGCCCGCAACAGCGCCGGCCCCGACACCGCCACCACCGCGGGCGTCGAGCTGCTCGCCGGCGTCGGCCGCCTCGAATCGATCGTCAACGTCGCGCGCGGCCACGGCCAGGCCCACTGGCTCGAAGACCACCCCAACGCCCAGGGCTACCGCTCGCTGGTGCTCAACCCGCTGCTCGCCGCCGCGGCCGCCTCGCACCGCCGCGCGACCGTCTCCGAAGCCGACGTCGCGGCCTTCCCGATCCTCTTCCCCGACAGCGTGCGGCTGGTCGTGGCGCAGACCGCGGAGGCCGAGGCCGGCGGCGTGCGCATCCACCTGTCGCGCGAGGTCATCGCGCGCGTCGAGCCCGGCGTGGTCGCGCCGCAGTCGGGCGCCCTGCTCACCCGCTGGACCCCGGGCGACGCGCCCCCGCGCATCGTCGCCGTCCCGGGCGGCGAGGGGGCCCTCGCGGTCGGCCTGGTCGAGCGCTTCGGCCCGGCCAACCGCGTCGTCGACGTGGGCGAGCTGCGCGCGCTCGGCTTCGCGCTGTGGCTGTACTTCCTGGGCGAGGCCGAGCTCCGCTCCGACGGCGCCCGCGTCATCTGGACCGCCGACGAGGGCAAGGAACTCTTCGGCCGCGTGGTGCTCCCCAACGCCGAGCGCCCCCTCGACGTGCTGCGCGACGCCCTCCTCGCCGTGCGCACCGACGCCGAGCGCACGCGGGCGCGCGACCGGCTGGCGACGCTGCAGCGCTACGCGATGACGTGGCGCGCCCTCGGCGACGGCGAGACCGAGCGTCCCGAGGTGATGTGCGCGCGGCTCGGTCGCGTCGCCGCGGAGACCTTCCTCGCGTGGGTGATGGAGGGCTCCGGGCTCGTGCTCGGGCGCTTCGGCCTGCGCGCCACCACCCCGGTCGAGCACTACGTGCTCAACGGCCCCTTCCGGCTGCCGCTCTTCGTCGACCCCTACGTGCGCGGTGAATAGCGCGCGCGTGAAGTGGGCGCTCGCGGCCGCGGCCGCCGTCGCGGTGCTCATCGCCGGGGGGGTGGTGACGGCGCGGGTGCGCGCCGGCCGCGACGAGTGGTGGGGCCGCGCCGAGCGGGTCTGCTCCTGCGGCG
>JAQBQI010000311.1 GCA_028287085.1 Myxococcaceae bacterium | reverse complement strand
CCCCGCAGCAAGCGGCGCTTCGGCGTCGTGCTGCTGCGGCCGCAGATCGCACTGATGACCCTCGTCGGCTTCCTCGTCATCTCGTCCTGCGCGGCGATCGAGGCGAGCGTCGCCGGCGCGTTCGGCGACCGCGATCCCACCAGCGGCGTCGTGCTCGCGATCTGGTCGCTCGCCTCGCTCGCCGGCGGCTTCGTGCTGGGGCGGCTGGCGATGCGGCCGTGGTCGCTCGCCATGCGGCTCGCGCTCGTCGCGGTCGGGGCCGCGCTTTCCCGGCGCCGTCGGCCGAAGCGCTGAAACCGGCGGTCGGGCGGCCTCGGTCGGGGCGTGTCGTTGCCGATCACTGGCGTCGGCGATGCGCGTTGTGTTCTCGTGATGCCCAGCGCAACATCGATTTTGGAGGCTTCAAGCGTGATGAAACGACGAATTCACCGATGGCACTGGGGACTTGCGAGCGTCATCACGATGCTGGCATCCGCCGGGGCTTCTGCTCAGCCGATCACCTGTGGCAACGGGACGGTCAACCCGGGCGAGACCTGCGACGACGGCAACCGCACCGGCGGCGACGGGTGCGGGACGACCTGCATCCTCGAGCCGGGGTTCCGGTGCGCGACCGCGGGCGCGGCGTGCGCGGCGGTCTGCGGTGATTCGATCCGCGCGGGCGCGGGCGTGTTCCGCGAGGCCTGCGACGACGGCAACGCGGCGTCGGGCGACGGCTGCAGCGCGACCTGCGGCGTGGAGTTCGGCTACGGCTGCAGCGAGATGACGAGCAACCTGGCCCCCAACGGCGACTTCGTCATGGGGCGGGTGGGCTTCACCTCCAGCTACACCTTCGACGACACGCGCAACGTCGCGACGGGCAACGGCGGCGGCACCCCCGAGGGCAACTTCACCGTCACCGCCAACCCCGGCGGCTGGAACAACGTCTTCGCGCCGCAGGGCGCGGTGCGCTGGGCCGACGCCAACGGCGACGGCTTCGCGGCGCTCTTCAACGGCGTCGGCGTGCGCGTGGCCTACGAGGCGAACATCAACGTCGTCGCCGGCCGCGACTACGTGGTGCAGTTCAACGTCGCCGACTGGGGCGGCGAGGACATCGCCACCGGCAAGCTCACGTCGCGCCTCGTGATCACCGTCGACAACATCCCCGTGACCCCCGAGCTGCGGCTGCGCGCCTCGGACGGCGAGCAGGTCTTCTGGGACTTCGTCGGCGGCATCCACCGCGCGGCGCTGAGCCACGCGGCGGTCTTCCGCGTGGTCGACAACGAGCCGACCGACCGCGGCAACGACTTCGCCATCGACGGCATCCGCTTCCAGGCGGTGAGCGCGATGGTGTGCGCGACGGTCGACACCGACGCCGACACGATCCCCGACATCACCGAGGGGCCGACGCGCGACACCGACATGGACGGCACGCCGGACTTCCGCGAGCCCGACGACGACGGCGACGGCATCCCGACCGTCAACGAGCTCGGCACCGGCGGCGGCGTGAGCCCGCGCGACACCGACGCCGACGGGGCGCCCGACTACCGCGACAGCGACGACGACAACGACACCGTGCTCACGCGCGACGAGCTCGGCGCCGGCGGCTTCGCGGCGCCGCGCAACACGGACTCGGTCGACAACCCCGACTGGCTCGACCCCGACGACGACAACGACACGATCCCGACGCGCGTCGAGCAGGCGATCGACACCTCGGTGGGTCGCGACTTCGACGCCGACGGCACCCCGTCGTACCGCGACCTCGACTCCGACGGCGACGGCGACCTCGACCGCGACGAGGTCGGCGCGACGCCCTCCGTGCCGGTCAACAGCGACATGGCGACCGGGACCACCGACGGCCCCGACTTCCTCGACCGCGACTCGGACAACGACTGCGTCGCCGACAGCGACACCCGCGAGGACGGCAGCGCGCGCGTCGACCCGGCGCGCCCGGCGCTCGACCCGAACACCAACTGCGGCGCCGGCATGGTGTGCATCCGCACGACCGGCGTCTGCGGCACCGGCCCGGGCGGCGGCGACCGCGACGGCGACGGCATCCCCGACACCGACGAGACCCGCATCGGCACCAACCCCGACAACCCCGACACGGACGGCGACTCGATCCGCGACGGCGACGAGCTCGGCCCGGGCGGCGTGACCACCCCGCGCGACTCGGACATGGACGGGATGATCGACCCGAACGACCCCGACGACGACGGCGACACCGTGCCGACGCGCGACGAGCTCGGCCCGGGCGGCTTCGCCACGCCGCGCAACACCGACATGACCGACGGGCCCGACTACCTCGACCCCGACGACGACAACGACACGATCCCGACGCGCGTCGAGCGCGCCGCCGACCCGTCGCCCGACGACGACTTCGACGCCGACGGCACGCCGTCGTACCGCGACCTCGACTCCGACGGCGACATGGACCTCGACCGCGACGAGGTGGGCCCGACGCCCGCCACGCCGGCCAACAGCGACATGGCGACCGGGACCACCGACGGCCCCGACTTCCTCGACCGCGACTCGGACAACGACTGCGTCGCCGACAGCGACGCGCGCGAGGACGGCCCCAACCGCACCAACCCGATGGCGCCGTCGGTCGACCCGAACAACAACTGCGGCGCCGGCATGGTGTGCAACCGCCTCACGGGCACCTGCGGCGCCGCGGGCGACCGCGACGGCGACGGCATCCCCGACGCCGTCGAGACCCGCATCGGGACCAACCCCGACAACCCCGACTCGGACGGCGACTCGATCCGCGACGGCGACGAGCTCGGCCCGATGGGCGCGACCATGCCCCGCGACTCGGACATGGACGGGATGATCGACCCGAACGACCCCGACGACGACGGCGACACCGTGCCCACGCGCGACGAGCTCGGCGGCGGCGGCTTCGCGGCGCCGCGCAACACCGACATGACCGACGGGCCCGACTACCTCGACCCCGACGACGACAACGACACGATCCCGACGCGCGTCGAGCGCATGCTCGACCCGACGGACAACGACGACGTCGACATGGACGGCAACCCCTCGTACCGCGACACCGACGCGGACGGCGACATGGACCTCGACCGCGACGAGGCCGGGGCCACCCCGACCACGCCGGCGAACACCGACGGCGCCGCCGACGGCCCCGACTTCCTCGACCGCGACTCGGACAACGACTGCGTGCCCGACAACGACCCGCGCGAAGACGGCGCCAACCGCATCAACGCGGCGCTGCCGTCGTCGATGGCCGACGCGAACTGCACCGACCCGGCGCTGCCCGTGTGCAACACCACCGTGGGCATGTGCCAGGCCCGCGGCGACGCGGGCGTGGTGGCCGACGCCGGCGCCGCCGCGCGCTACACCTACGCGGGCGACGGCTTCGCGTGCACGGTCAACCCGGGCGCCTCCGACGCCCCGGGCCTCGTCGCGCTCTGCCTGGGCGCGCTCGCGGTGGCGATCCCCTCGCTCCGCCGCCGCCGCCGCTCCTCCCCCGCCAAGAAGTGACCTGAGCCCCCTCGGGCGCCCCGTGGCCTCTTACCCGATCGGGTAAGAGGTCAGGGGGCCGACTCGGCCCGCTCCATCAGCTCTCGCAACATCCCGTAGGTGAGGCCCCAGATGGTGAGGCCGCGCCACTGCCAGCGCGGCAGCCGCATCGGCAGCTTCACCGGGATCGCCTTCAAGGGCCGGAACCACCACAGCATCGAGCCCTGCGTGCGGCGCACCTCGTCGAGGGGCACCCACATCGCCTCGGCGACCTCGCGCGCGTCGAGCGTCATCGGGGGGTCGCCCTCGATGGCGTAGACCACGGGCACCACGGTGAAGCGCGCCCAGGTGCGCTGCTTGAGCGAGGGGTGGTCGTCGAGCTGCCCGAGGCGGCGGGCGCCGAGGGCGCGCAGGTCGAGGCCGACCTCCTCGAAGGTCTCGCGCAGGGCGGTGTCGTCGATGGTGAGGTCGCCGGGGCTCACCTTGCCGCCGGGGAGCGCGGCGTGGCCCGACCAGCGGTCGCCCGCCCGCTCGGCGCGGCGGATGACCAGCACCTCCACCGCCCCGTCGCGCTCGCGCAGGATCACCGCCACGGCGGCGCGCCAGCGCACGTCGCCCTCGTAGGTCCAGCGCTCGGCGGAGGCGTTGAGGCCGCGGGCGACGCGGTCGAGGGTGAGGCTCACGCGGCCCCTCAACCCTCAGCGCCGCTTGCGGCGACCGCGCCGCCCGACGACGAGTCCGCCGACGAGGCCCATGGTGATCACCGAGAGGGAGGCCGCGCACTCGCCGCCGTCGTTGCCGCCGTAGCGCGGCCGGCGGTTGGCGTTGGGGTCGTAGCTGCTGCCCCACGACGGGGGCCGCGACACGCCGCCGGTCTTCTGCCCCCACGTCTTGGTGGGCCGCGGGGCGCCCCCGCCGCTGCCCCAGCGCGAGCCGCCGAAGCTGCCGCCGGTCTGCTGCGCCTCGACCCCGGCGGGCCGCAGCGCCAGCAGGGCCGCGACGAGGCAGCAGCACAGGGCGAGGACGATCCAGCGGGCGCGCATCGGGGTCGCCGCGAGACTAGCGCACATCGCCGTCGGCGCGGCGGGGGTGTTGCCGCCGCGCGGGGGCTTTGCTATCCCGCCCGACCCTCCTCGCGACGGGACGCGAGCGACGGCACCACCCGCAGGAGGCCACCTCCCCAATGGATCGCTTCATCGGCCTCGATTTCGGAACCACCAACAGCGCCCTCGCGCTCGCCGACGCGCGCGGCGGCTCGGAGCTCGTGCGCTTCCCCACCCGCGAGGGCCCGAGCAGCACCTTCCGCTCGGTGCTCTTCTTCGACCCCTCCGAGCTCGACCCGCGACTCGGCGTGCGCGCCTACGCCGGGCCGCAGGCCCTCGAGCACTACCGCGACGCGGTCCAGCCGGGGCGGCTGATCCAGTCGTTGAAGTCGTACCTCGCGACCGACCTGCTGCGCTCGACCACGGTCTTCGAGCGCAGCTACACCCTCGAGCAGCTCATCGCGCTCATTCTCCGGGGCATTCGCGCGCAGTGCGGCGACGCGCTGGGCGACCCCTCGTCGGTCGTGAAGGGCCTCGTCGTGGGGCGCCCGGTGAAGTTCTCCAACGCCGACACGCCCGCCGACGAGCAGCGGGCGCTCGACCGCCTGCGCGCCGCGCTCGCCATCGCGGGCATCGAGGACGTCACCTTCGAGTACGAGCCCGTCGGCGCGGCGTACTTCTACGAGTCGCGCCTCGACCACGACGAGCTCGTTCTCATCGGCGACTTCGGCGGCGGCACCAGCGACTTCTGCCTCGTGCGCGTCGGCCCGACGGCGCGCCGCGACGCGTCGGCGAAGCGCATCCTCGGCACCGAGGGCGTCGGCCTCGCGGGCGACGTCTTCGACGGCGAGATCGTCGACGCGGTCGTCTCGCCCCGCCTCGGCAAGGGGACCACGTACCGCTCGTACCTCGACGGCAAGGAGATCGGCGTGCCCTCGTGGCTCTACGAGCGCGTGCGGCGGTGGCACCACCTGTCGTTTCTGCGCAGCCGCGAGACGATGAAGTTCTTGAAGGAGATGCGCGACCAGTGCCCCGACCCGCGCGCCCTCGCGGCGCTGCTGCACCTCGTCGAGGACGACCTCGGCTTCGACCTGCACCGCGCCGTCGAGGGCACGAAGGTGAAGCTCTCGCGCGAGGGCGCCGTGAACCTCCGCTTCGTCGACGACCCGGTCGACATCGACGTGGCCGTGGCCCGCGCCGACTTCGAGCGCTGGATCGAGGGCGACCTCGCGCAGCTGCGCGCGTGCATCGACCGCCTGCTGGCGCAGACCGGCGTGAAGGCGGCCGACGTCGACCGGGTGTTCCTCACCGGGGGGACGTCGATGGTGCCGGCGGTGCGGAAGATCTTCGTCGAGCGCTTCGGCGAGAACCGGCTGCGCGCGGGCGACGAGCTCACCTCGGTCGCGAGCGGGCTCGCGCTGCGCGCCAGGGAGCTGCACGGCTGAGTCCCCGCCGCGTCGCCGGCTGCGCACCGCGCGGCGCGGGTGGCGTGGCTCACACACCCGCCACTCTGGCCACGGCCGGGACCACGCGCGTGACCACCGCAACGCCCGGGAATTCCGGGCGCTGCGGGCGGCATACGCGTTGCGATGGGTGCCCCTTCATGGACACCTCGAAGCGCCTCACCGGTCTCGCGTCGCTCGCCCTCCTCGCCCCGCTCGCGGGCTGCGCGACGATCTCTCCCCCGCCCGCCGCGATGGCCCTCGAGGGGGCCTCGCAGGGGCCGGTCGGCGCGACCGCCGTCACGGTCTTCGGCGGCGCGTCGGCCGGCGTGTTTCTCACCGAGTCGGTCGGCGGCGGGGCCCGCGTCGCGCACCGCATCTCCGACACCGTGGCCGTCGGCGTCGACGGCGTCGCCGGCGCGGCGGTCGACCACGGCGGGGAGCAGGTGGCGCCCCGGCGGATCTTCATGGGCCGCGGGCACCTCCAAGTGAACCCCGGCGCCTCGCGCGGCCTCGCGCTCACCTTCGGCGTCGGCGGCGGCGCGAGCGACAACTCCCTCTCGTACGTGACCGTCGACGCCGGCGCGCGCATCTCGCGCCGGTGGTACGAGGGCTTCTTCGAGCCCTACGTCGGCGGCCTCGTGGCCCTGAGCGTGCCCACCGCGACGCCCGACGGCGCGACGCGCGACGGCGGAAATGACCGGCGAATCCTGCCGACGGCGTACGTCGGAATCGACGCGGGCATCGCGCTGCACCCCACCGCGCGCCTCGACGTCGCCTTCGATCTGCTCACGATGCTCGGCTACAGCGCGTCGAGCAACGCGTTCATCATGACCCCGACCCTCGGCGTGCGGTACGCCTTCGGCGGAGACGTCGTTGTGCACTGAGTGCGGCTTGTGACCCGCATGTCAACGCTCTACAAATTTCTCGGAATTTGGCGGAAAACCCCGAGTATCTGGTCGATTTCAGGAAGATTCCAATTTCGTACAGGGCGACTTGCGGACACCAGACCATGGTGGCTTCATCGGTGTTGGGAGGTGGGCTGTGAGCTCTACCAATGGTCCGGTGAACGCCGAGGAACCCCTCGTCTCGCTTGAGGCGCGGGTGCTTGCCTTCACGTCCGAGTTCGAGGGTATTCGCAACCTGCCGCCGCACCTCGGGGTGCGCGACCCGCCCGAGAGCCCCAACCCCTCGCTGCTGCGCGACGCGCTCGAGCGCCTGCACCTCGAGCACGACCGGCTCGGGAGCGCGCGCGAGGTGCTGGAGGCCGCGCGCTCCGCGCTGGAGCACGAGCGCCGCCGCTACCTCGACGTCTTCGAGGGCACCCACGTGGGGTACCTCCGCAGCGACCGGGCGGGGGTGATCCGCGAGGCCAACCGGGCGGCGGGGCTGGCGCTGGCCGAGGACCCGGCGCGGCTCGTCGGGCGTCGCCTCGACGCCGTCTTGGCGGTCGCGGCGGAGCAGGTCGGGGCGTCGACCTCGGCGGAGGTGTGCGTCGTGGGCCGGGCGCCGATGCGCGTCTCGCTGCGCGGCGCGGCCCTCGCCGACGGGGCGCTCTGGACGGTGCAGCCCGCCGGGTCGGGCGATCGCGACGCCCTCGCGGCGGCCTGCCAGGCCCGCGACCACGTGATCGCGACCCTGGCCCACGAGCTGCGCACGCCCATGACGGTGATCCAGGGCTGGGCCTCGCTCGCGCTGCGCGAAGGCGTCACGGCCCCCGACCGGGAGCGGGCGATGACGGTGATCGAGCGCACCGCGCGAAACCTGGGCGGGCTGCTCGACCGGCTGCTCGACGTGTCGCGCATCTCCGCCGGCAAGGTGCGCCTCACGCCGGCGCGGGTCGACGTGGCCGACCTCGCCCGTCACGCCGTCGAGGCGGTCGGCCCGCAGGCGGCCGAGCTGGGCGTCGAGGTCGTCTGCGACGTGGCGGCGGGGTTGGTGGTGACCGGCGACGCCGTGCGGCTTTCGCAGGCGCTGTTCAACCTCCTGGTCAACGCACTGCGCCACTCGCCCCCGGGCGCGACCGTCACGGTGCGGGGCCGGTCGTCGGCGGGCGAGCGCGGGTCCGAGGTGCGGCTCTCGGTGGTCGACCAGGGCTGCGGCATCGAGCCGGCCCACGCCGAGGACATCTTCGAGTGCTTCCGGCAGCTGAGCCCGCGGCAGCGCGGCCTCGCGGGGCTCGGCCTCGGGCTCTACCTGGTGCGCCAGATCATCGAGCTCCACGGCGGGACCGTGCGCGTGGAGAGCGCGGGCCCGGGCCGCGGGGCGGAGTTCGTGCTGACGCTCCCCGCGCGCGCCGAGGCGTAGCGGCGGCGCCGGGGAAGGGGCGGGGGCCCTTCCGGGGACTGGACGCGCGGGCGGGCGGGTGCGGTACAACGGCCGCCCATGGACGCAATTGACGCCCCCGACGCCGAACTCTCCGCGCTCCTCGACGACTCCTTCGAGCGCCTGTGCGCGCGGCCGGTCGGCGCCTTCATCGACCCCGAGCTGGCGCTCACGGTGATCGACCGGCTCGCCGACCCCGAGCGCCTCGCCCACTGGAACGAACGCCTCTGGATCCCCCTTCGCGACCGGGTGATCGACCGGGCGGCGAAGAGCGGGGTGACGCTGCGCGACTGGCTCCCGCCCGAGGCGGCGGCGAAGGTCGTCGAGCGCGCGGGTCGGCCGCGCCCGCTGCCGCCGAAGATGGTCGACGAGCTGGTGGCGAGCGAGCGGGTGCGCGACGGCGTGAAGGCGACGCTCACCGAGGCGCTGACCTCGTTCGTGCAGAAGGCCAGCAGCGGCGGAGGGGCCGCGGCGGTGGGCGGCGGCATGCTGCGCGGGGCGCTGTCCTTCGGCGCGAAGGCCGCCGGCAAGATGCTCGGCGGCGTGGGCGAGGAGATCCAGCGCCAGCTGATGGACCGCGTGGGCGACTTCGTCGACGGGGCCATGTCGAACGTGCAGCAGCGCATCGCCGAGCGCCTGAAGAGCGACGAGACGGCGCGCGCGCTGGGCAAGCGCTGGGGGGCCGCCGTGGCGAAGGCCCTCGACGGCACCGAGGCGCAAGGGGCGAAGCGCTTGCGGCGGGTGGCCTGGGCCGAGGTCGACGCGATGGCGCCCGCGGTGGCGGCGCACAACGCCCAGCGGGCCCCCCTGCGGGCGGCGATCGCCGAGGAGCTGGTCGCGCTGGCGGCCGACCTGGAGGGCGAGACGGTGGGCTCGCTGCTCGACGCGGCGGGGCTGCGCGAGACGGCGCACGCGCAGTGGCGCAAGGTCGGGGCGGCGATGATGGCGGGCTCGGGCTGGAGGCGCGCCACCGACGCGGCGATCTGAGCATCCGACGGCGCACACGATGAGCGAACGAGCGGCGGGGAAGGGTCCATTCGACGCGGTGCTGGTGGTGTCCTTCGGGGGGCCGCAGGGGGTGGAGGACATCCGTCCCTTCCTCGACAACGTGCTGCGGGGGAGGCGGGTGAGCCCCGAGCGCCTGGCCGAGGTCGCGCACCACTACGAGCTCTTCGGCGGCGTCTCGCCCATCACGGCGCTGACGCTGGCGCAGGCCGACGGGCTCGCGGCGCGGCTGCGGGCCTACGGGCCGGCGCTGCCGGTCTACGTGGGCATGCGCAACTGGCGGCCCTTCCTGGCGGAGACGCTCGCGGAGATGTCGCGGGCGGGCGTGCGGCGCGCGGTGGGATTCATCACCGCGGGGCACAAGAGCTACTCGAGCTGCGGGCAGTACAAGGTCAACGTGGCCGACGCGCGGCGGGAGCTCGCGGCCCGGGGCCTGGCCGACGTGGAGGTGAGCTTCGTCGGCGACTGGTTCGCGCACGAGGGACTGGTGCTGGCGAACGCGCAGCGCGTGGCCGAGGCGCTGGCCAGGCTTCCGGCGGAGAAGCGGGCGGGCGCGCGGGTGGTGTTTACCGCGCACAGTATTCCGATGACGATGGCGGCGGAGAGCCGCTACGTGGCGAACCTCGAGGCGACCGCGGCGCTGGTGATGGAGCGCCTGGGGCGGAGCGACTACGCGGTGGTGTTCCAGTCGCGGAGCGGGCGGCCGGAGGACAGGTGGCTGGAGCCCGACGTGAACGACTACCTGCGGGCCGAGCGGGCGGGGGGGTTGGAGGCGGCGGTGGTCTCGCCGCTCGGCTTCGTGTGCGACCACGTCGAGGTGCTCTACGACCTCGACCACGAGCTGCGCGCGACCTGTGACGCCATCGGTCTGGCGATGACGCGGGCGCGGGCGGTCAACGACGCCGACGCCTTCGTCGACCTGATGGCCGACGTGGTGCGCGCGCACTGCGCGGCCCACGCGGCGCATCGGCGGCTGCCGATCGTCGGGACGCCGCCGCGGGTCGAAGGGCCGCCGCCGCGACGACCGGGGGGGTGAGCGGCGGAAGCCCCCAGCCGCGGGCCGGTCAGGGCAGGCAGCAGCCGCCGCGGCCCGCGAAGATGTACAGCCCGTCGAGGGTGCTGGTCTGCAGGTGCGTCATCCGCCTCCCCTCGCCGAAGCGCCGCTGGAAATACGTGATGATCTGCGCCCCCGAGTTGCACCCGCGCTCGCCCGGGACGCGCCCCGGCTCGCAGTCGCTCGCGCAGCTCATCGTCGCGTGGCCGTTGACGTCGGCGAAGGGGGCGGCGGGCGTTCCGGCGCGTTCGAGGGCCACCCCGCGCGGGGCGTAGAGCGTCGAGGCCGCGGCCCCCTCGCCGACGAAGTGCACCACGCGCGCGCCGAGCACGAAGTCGCCGTTGAGCGTCAGGTCGACCGGGCGGCGCGCGATCACTCCGACGTTGGCGATGGGGACGTCCAGCACCAGCGTGAACCTGCCGCCCGCCTCGTTGCCCACGATCACGGTGTCGCCCGCCGGGTCTTCGATGCGCGCCGCCGACCCGCAGGTGAGCGTGCGCGGCGGGCCCACGTCGCGCGGGGCGTCGACCTCCGCGGGCGCATCGACGCCGGCCTCCGCGGGCGCGTCGTCGGGCGCGTCGACGCCGGCCTCCGCGGGCGCGTCGTCGGGCGCGTCGAGGCCCGCCTCGCTGGTCGCGGTCCCGGCGTCGGGTGGCACACCGAGGTCCAGTTTCGGCGCGCCGACGTCCGCGCGGCCGAGGTCGGTTGGGACCGGTCCCGCGTCGGGCTCGATGACTTCGGCGCGTTCGCAGCCCAACGAGAGCGCGGCCAGCATCGCCATTCGCACCGGCATGGACATCGCAACCCAGACGCTATCACCGGTCAGGGCGCGGGTTCACGGTCGGACGCAAGGTGGACTATGGTCCGCGGCGACGGCACTGGTGGTGGTGTCGGTGGACCTGCGAAGCGAAGGAGCGACGATGGCATTGCGCATAGGTTCTCGTTACGGCGCTACGGCGCTGGTGGTGATGGCGGTCGGCGGGGCGGCGGCGGGCTGCTCCGACGAGATGCCGCCGAGCTTTCAATGGCAGGCGGTGCAGTCCGACCTTCCGGGGGCGCTGCTCTCGGTGTGGGGCACGACGGCGACCGACGTGTACACGGTCGGCGCCGACGCCAACGACGGCACCGGGCCGCAGGCGCTGCACTTCGATGGAACCCGCTGGACCCGCATCGACACGGGCGCCGGCCGCGGCAGCCTCTGGTGGGTCTACGGCGTCTCCGCGACGCAGGTCTACATGGTCGGCAGCGAGGGCACGGTGCTCCGCTACGACCCGGTGCGCGGCGCCACCGAGCGCATGACCACGCCCTCGCGCGCCCCCACCCTCTTCGGCGTGTGGGGCGCGACGCCCAACGACGTGTGGGCCGTGGGCGGGAGCACCGACGGCAACACCGGCGCGCTCTGGCACTACGACGGCACCGCGTGGACGGCGCAGGCCGCCCCCGGCGGGCTCAACGACAGCACCATCTGGTACAAGGTCTACGGCAGCGCCGCCAACGACGTCTCGGTCTGCGGCACCAACGGCGCGCTGCTCCACTGGGACGGCACGGCGTGGTCGCAGCAGGCGGTGCCCGAGGCCGGGCGCGGTCCGCTCTTCACGGTGCACGGCCGCGGGGCGCAGCGCTTCGCCGTCGGCGGCAACGTGTCGGGCATCGTGCTCGAGTCCGACAGCCCGACCGCGCCGTGGCGCGCGGTCACCGTCGAGACGGCCCCGCGCCTCAGCGGCGTGTTCGTCCCCGAGACGGGCTCACCCCTCGCGGTGGGCAACGGCGGCGCGCTCTTCCAGCGCCGCAGCGGCGCGTGGCGCCAGGTCGCCCGCCCGCCCCGCACGCAGCTCGACTTCCACGCCGTCTGGGTCGACCCCACCGGCGCCGTCTGGACCGTCGGCGGCGACCTCCAGACCAGCGCCCTCGCGCGCGGCGTGATCTACCGCTTCGGCGAGGCGATCCCCCGCACGCCGGTGGTCACGCCCGAGTCGATCACCCGCTGCGACCAGACCCCCGGAAACATCTGCACCTACGCGGGCGCCGGCATCGCGGGCTACAACGGCGACGGCCGCCCCCTGCGCGAGTCGATGATGTACTGGCCGATGGACATGGAGTTCGCGCCCGACGGCCGGCCCCTCGTCCTCGACTGGAACAACCACCGCATCCGCCGCGTCACCGTCGCGGGCACTTTCGAGACGATCATGGGCGTCGAGGAGCCCGGCGACGGACCGCCCGGAAACACCGACCTCACCGAGCCCGGCGCGCTCGGCACCACCGTCGCGCTCAACCACCCCACCGACCTCATGTTCGCGCCCGACGGCCGGCTGCTCGTCGTCGCGTGGCACAACCACAAGATCCGCCGGTGGGACCCGGCCACGGGCATGACCTTCGTGCCCCTCGGCCGCGGCCCCGGCTGGATCGACGGTCCCTTCGCGATGGCCCGCATCAAGCAGCCCTCCAAGGGCGTGCTCGACCCGTCGGGCACGGTCATGTACCTGCTCGACCAGGGCAACGTGCGGGTGCGCCGCGTCGACCTCGCCAACCAGATGGTGACCACCGTGGCGGGCAACGGGATGCGCGCCTTCGCGGGCGACAACGGCCCCGCGCTCATGGCCTCGTTCAACCTCCAGACGGGCGAGAACCCCGAGCCCGAGGGCGGCATCGCCCTCGACCGCGACGGCCGCAACCTCTACGTCTCCGACACCGGCAACCACCGCATCCGGCGCATCGAGCTCGCCAGCGGGACGATCACCACCGTGGTCGGGACGGGCGCCCTCGGCTACGGCGGCGACAACGGCCCGGCGCTGATGGCGCAGCTCTCGTCGCCGCAGGACATCGAGTTCGGCCCCGACGGCCGGCTCTACATCGCCGACACCAACAACCACCGCATCCGCGCGGTCGACCTCGCCACCAACGTCATCACCACCGTCGCGGGCACCGGCCGGCGCGGCTACGGCGGCGACCGCGGCCCGGCCCTCGCGGCCGACCTCTACCGCCCGCACGGCATCGCCTTCGACGCCGCGGGCAATCTCTTCATCTGCGACACGCTCAACGACCGCGTGCGCCGGGTCTGGCGGTGATCTCCATGGAGCGAACGATGCGTGTCCGGTTCTCCCTCTCGATGCTCGGCCTCGCGGTGCTCGCCGCGGGCTGCACCAGCGACCCCTGCGCCGACGTGCTCACCGAGGACGAGGCCCTCGCCAGCACCTGCGGCATCGCCAACGACACCGCGATGCCGGTGGGCCCCACGCACTGCACGCCCGCGGCGGGCACCATCTGCACGATCATCGGCAACGGCGAGGCCGGCGTCGGCAGCAACGACGTCGCCGGCACCGTGTCGCGCACCTACCTGCCGCAGGACATGACCCTCGGCCCCAACGGCCGGCTCTACTTCCTCGACTGGAACAACCACGTCGTCCGCGAGCAGGCCCCCGACGGCACGGTGCGCACCGTCGTCGGCACGGGCGAGCTCTCCGACGGCGAAGACCCGCCCATCCAGCCGGGCGCCCCGCGCGTGCCGTCGCCGGCGCTGCGCACGCGGCTCAACCACCCGACCTCGATCGCCTTCGACGGCCAGGGCAACATGCTGATCGCCGCGTGGCACAACAGCATGATCAAGCGCGTGCGCAACGTCGGCACCGCGGGCTCGATGATCGAGGACCTCTGCGGCACCGGCGGGCGCAACTTCGCCGGCGACGGCGGGCCCGCGCTGATGGCCGTGCTCGACCTCCCGGTGGGCGTGGCCATCTCGCCCGCGGGCGAGGTGTACATCGCCGATCAGGCCAACCAGCGCATCCGCCGCGTCAACGGCATGGACGTCATCAGCACCTTCGTCGGCACGGGCATGGCGGGCTACGCGGGCGACAACGGCCCCGCCCTGATGGCGCAGCTGCGCAACCCCGTCGGGCAGGCCGCCTCGCCCGCCGGGCGCATCGACTTCGACAGCACCGGCAACCTCTACATCGCCGACACGGGCAACAACGCGATCCGCCGCGTGACCCCGGCCGGCGTGATCACCACCGTCGCGGGCACCGGCGTGGCGGGCGCCACCGGCGACGGCGGCCCCGCGACGATGGCCACGCTCAACCAGCCCACCGACGTCGAGGTCGGCCCCGACGGCACGCTCTACATCGCCGACACGCAGAACTCCTGCGTGCGCGCGGTGGGCGCCGACGGCAACATCCGCACGGTCGCCGGCCGCTGCGGCACCCGCGGCTTCGAGGGCGACGGGGCCTCGCCCCTCATGGCGCGCCTCGACCGCCCCTACGGCGTCGAGACCGACAACGCCGGCCGGCTCTTCATCGCCGACACGTACAACCAGCGCATCCGCGTCGTCATGATGCGCTGATTCGTCGCGCGCTCCGCGGCGGCGCGCTGCGCTAGGCTGCGGCCATGAGCCGCGCCGCCACCCTCCTCAACCTTACCCTGGTCGGTATCTTCGCGGGCTGCGGGCCCGACGAGACGCCGGCCGCGACCTCGCTGGTTCCCGCGAACTACGCGGCCACGTACCCCGAGGTGCGCGGCTGCCGCATGACCTTCGAGCACATCTCCAGCTACGGCGCGGGCGCTCCGACGATCAGCAACATCCGCGTGGTGCTCGACCCCGGGGCGATGGCGAACTACCGCGCGACGGGCCGCGCGCTGCCGGTGGGCTCGACGGTCATCAAGGAGGAGTTCGCCGACCCGACGTGCACGACGGTCATCGGGTGGACGGTCATGCGCAAGGAGCCCGCGGGCTACGACCCGACCCACGGCGACTGGCACTGGCAGCGGGTGCGCGCGAGCGACCGCGCGGTGCTCGAGGACGGCCGCGTCGACCGCTGCATCAACTGCCACAACACCGCGGACTGCACCACGCGCGACTGGCAGTGCACGCAGCCTTAGGGGAGCGCGGCGAGCGCGGCGGGAGATGAACCGCAAGGGTCGCAAGGAACAGAGGGGGACGGATGGAGGGTGGGAAGGGTGGAGGGAAGGGTGGAGGGAAGGGTGTCTCGGCCGGCGGCGCGTCGGCCCTTCCCCTCCGTTCCTTGCGACCCTTGCGCCCTTGCGGTTTCTCTCGCGCGGCGCTCGCGGGCCGCTACGCCGGGCGGATGACCCGGAGGCGCGCGCCCGGCTCGTAGCAGCCGATGTGGCCGCTCTCCTCGGCGACGTAGATCGCGCACTGCTCGTCGACGCGCACCAGGTCGGGCACCAGGTCGCAAGCGTCGAGCTCGGCGAGCACGGCGCCGTCGCGCGGGCGCAGCACGGCCAGCGCGCTCTGCGGGACGAAGAGCGCCCCCGCGCGGAGCTGCGCGTCGAGGCGCCGCGGCAGGTCGTCGCCGAGCGGCGCGCGGAGGGTGCGCGACCAGCGGGTCGAGCCGTCGTTGGCGTCGACGGCCATCACGCGGCCCGTCGGGAGGTTGGCCACGAAGAGGTCGTCGAAGGCCGTCACCGCGGGGCGCGAGCTCGAGCCCTGCACCGCGCTCAGCGCCGAGCGCCAGCGCACCACGCCGTCGGCCACCGCGCGGCCCTCGAGCGTCACGCCCTCGCGCGTCGAGACGGGCACCGCGACGGTGTCCGCCGTCACGCAGGCGGGCGCGCACACCGTCGCGTCGATGGCGCACGACCAGAGGTGCGTGCCGGCGTAGGCGTCGAGCGCGTACAGCCGCGCCGCGCCGCGGGTGGCCTCGCCCGCGACGGCGAAGAGCTGCTCGCGGTGCAGGAGGGGCGTCGTGTGGAAGGGCACCCGGTCGCCGAAGCGCCACACCACCTCGCCGCTGGCGAGGTCGAGCGCGGTCACGGTCGCGTCGCCCGACACCACCACGAGCAGGCGGCCCGCGCGCTTCATGCGGAAGGTTCCGGCGTGGCGGGCGGTGAAGCTCCAGCGGGGCTCGCCGGTGCGCAGGTCGAGCGCGACGAGGCGGCGCTCGCCCTCGGCCACGATCACCAGCCGCGGCAGGCCCGGGGCGGTGACGGCGTGCGGCAGGCAGAGGGTGCCGACGCGCGGGGTGATGCGCGTGCTCCAGAGCACCTCGCCGCTCGACGAGGCGCGCAGCTCGATCTCGCCGCGCGGGCTCTGCCGCAAGAGGGCGTCGCCCGCGAGCGTGGTCGACGCGCGCGCCACGGGCATCGACCAGACGGCCGCGCCGGTCATGCGGTCGAGGGCGTGCAGCTCGCGCGCGCCCGGCACGATGAGCCGGTCGCCGCAGAGGAGGGTGCCGGCGAGGTCGAGGCCCTCGATCTCGGCGCGCCAGCGGGCGGTGTAGCGGAGCCGCGTGGCGTCGCGCAGGTCGAGCGCCTCGGCGGCGGACACCGGGCGCGCGGGCTCGGGGGCGACCTGGTAGAGCGTCGGGTCGGGGTTGGTGCGGCGGTCGTTGCGGCCGAGGTTGCGCAGCCAGCGGCGCAGGGCGCGGGCCTCGTGGCGGAGCGCGCGCAGGCGGAGGTTGCGGGCGAGCGAGCGGTCGCAGCGGGAGAGCGCGGCGGCGAGGGCGAGGGCGCCGTCGAGCACCGGGGTGATGAAGGCCTCGGGCGCGAGCGCGGGCAGGGTGACCGAGGCCGCGGTGTTGCGCGTGAGGGTGAGCGCGAGGCGCTCGTCGACCGAGAGGCGCAGGCCCAGCGAGAGGTCGGACACCTGCATGCGGAGGTGCAGCGGGCGGCGGGCGGCCCAGGCCTCGAGCAGCGGGCGGCAGAGGGCGACGAGGCGCTCGAACTGGAGCACCACGAAGCCCGGCGCGAGCTCGACGCCGCGGCCGCGGAGGCTCACGCCGACCCTGCCCTGCACGAGGAGGGCGTGGAGGTCGGACTGCGCGCTCTCGCGGCGCGACGAGGCCTCGCCGGGGGAGAGCGCCTGGAAGGTGACCGAGAGCGCCTCGTCGCCGAGCTCGCCCGGGCGGCTCGCCCAGTGGAGCATGGTGCCGGGCCCGCGCGCCGGGGCGACGAGGGCCTCGCCGGCCTGGGCGTCGAGGCGGTCGAGGAGGGCGTCGAGGCCGTCGGCGGGGGAGGGCAGCGCGGCGGCGGCGCGGCGCAGCGAGCGGAGGAAGTCGGCGAGCGCGACGGGCTGGTCGAGCGCGCGCACCTCGGGGACGGGGCCGCCGCGAAACACGCTCACGAGGAGGGCGCCGTCGCCGGGGACGAAGCACAGCTCCCAGGGGGTGTCGTGCGCGACGACCTGGGCCTTGGCGGCGCGGCCCTCGAGCACCGGCACCAGCGCCGCGGCGACGTCGCGCAGGAGGTAGGCGGCGTTCTCGGCGTCCTGCGCGAGGGTGCAGCGCTGGCCGTCGAGGTCGAGGTCGAGGAGGTGCGCGCCCGCGGCCACGGGGGAGGCCTCGGCGGCGGCCCCGCCGCGGCTCTCGGCGCGGGCGGAGCGGGTCGGAGCGCGATGGATCAGCAGGTCGATCGAGGTCATGCGTCCCAGTCGCGGAGTGCGGGTCGATGGGGTGAACGATCGGGCGTGCGGAGGCCTCCCACTACGGAGACGTCCCCACGACCGGCGCTCACCCCTGATATCGCCCGTCCGCGGTGTGAACGGACTCTAAGCGGGGTTCTCCGGGGGGCGAACTTTTCAACGACGCGCCCTCCCCGAGCCGCAGGATCTCCAGGGAATTGGCGATCCTGCGAGGTATCAGGGAGGGGGCCGCGGTGGGCACCCTGGACACACCCTCGCGGGCACCTGTGTCGGTCGCGCTACGCGCCGCCGCGGGCCTCCCGCGCGATCGCCACGAAGTCCCGTGTGGAACGCGCGCTGCAACGTCGAAGGCGTCTCAACCCACAGGGAGGCACGCGATGGTTCCAGCCAGCAGGATCAGCCCCGAGATGCCCGTGGTCTGTTCGGAGAACGGCCAGTTCGCGGTCGTCGATCACATGGAGGGCGCCGATACGATCAAGCTCAAGAAGGACGCCTCCGGGATGCACCACTACATCCCGGCGTCGTGGGTCACGAGCGTCGACGACAAGGTGCACGTCGACCGCCCCGGCAAGCAGGCCATGCACGACTGGTCGCTCACCCCGCCGGCCGGTCCCAACAGCGGTCACCTGGCCTGAGCGGGGCCCTCAACCGACGTACGGGAGCCGCCGCTTCAGCGCGTTGATGGGCCGCTCGAAGAGCACCCACGTGGCCGAGGCGACGGCGACCACCGTCGCGCACGCGATCGGAAACCACGCCACCTCGTCGCGGTAGAGCGCGCGCCACGGGTCGCCGAAGCCGCGCGCCGCGCCCTGCACGAAGGTGTGCAGCAGGTAGATGCCGTAGCTGATCTGTCCGATGTAGCGCAGCGGCCGCGACGCGAGCACGGCGCCGAGCGGTCCGCCGAAGCCGCGGGCGGCGGCGTCGATGAGCGCGAAGAAGATCGCGCCCGTGAGCGCGAGCTGCAACGCCGACGTGAGCACGAACCACGGCGACGTGACCGGCACCGGGCCGAACACCAGGTACAGCGCCACCGCGGGGAGCGCGACGGCGACGCCGAAGGAGCGCACCCGCCGGCGCGTGGCGTCGAAGCGCGCGGGCTCGTGCCAGCAGAGCGCGAGCAGCGCCCCGAGCAGGAGCGTGTCGGTGCAGCCGAAGGGGAGCAGCCCGATGGCGAAGGGGTCGACGCCCGCGAGCAGGTAGCCCGCGCGGGCGAGCGGCGCGAGGGCGAGCAGCGCGACCAGCGCGCGGGGGAAATGGCGCCGCGGGACGAAGAGCACCACCAGCGGCCAGAGGAGATAGAACTGCTCCTCGACGGCGAGGCTCCAGAGGGGGGTGACGGGGCCGTTCCACGAGCCGCGGCGGGCGAAGTAGAAGTTGGAGGCGTAGAGCGCGTGCCAGGGCCACGTCGCGCGCACCGGCGGGACGTCGACGATCGCGGTGACGGCGAGCACCGCGTAGTAGAGCGGGGCGATGCGCAGCGCGCGGCGCAGGTAGAAGCGCGAGACGGCGCGGCCCTGGGGGACGCGGCCGTCGGCGACGGCGTCGCGCAGGCGCAGCAGGATGCCCGTGATGAGGAAGCCGCTCAGCACGAAGAAGAGCACCACGCCGAGGCCGCCCGGCCCGACGCGGCGCACCCAGGGCTGCGAGGGCAGGAGGTGCGTACACAGCACCGCGAAGACCGCGACCGCGCGCAGGCCGTCGAGCTGCGGGTGGATCGGGTCCGACGACTTGCCCGCGGGCGCGCTCACGGGCGCCTCGTGAAGCCGCGGAAGGCCGCGGCCGAGAGCACCGCGAAGGGGCCCACCAGCGGCAGGTGGTAGCGGTCGCCGCCGAAGACGACGAGGTGCGTGAGCGTGGTGGCGGCGACGGCGCCGAGCGCGAGCCGCGCGGCGGGCGCGAGCGGGACGCGGCGCGGCAGCGGGACGAGGCCCGCGAGGGCGACGAGCCAGAAGGGCCACCAGGTGAGGGTCATGAGGTCGCGGAGGCGCGCGTTGGTCGCGCCGCCGTAGCGCGCGGGCAGCGCCTCGCGGAGGTAGTCGGCGGGGAAGGTCTCGTTGGCGTAGGTGGCGTAGAGCTTGGGCCACGCGAGGCGCAGCCAGCGCGCCGGGTCGGCCCGCACGCTGGCCACCGCGACGCCCTGCCAGCAGCGCTCGCGGGCGCGCTCGCCGACGACCCCGCCGCAGCCGTCGGCGCGGGTGAGGGTGAGGTACTGGCCCGTCGCGCGGGCTACGGCCCCGATGGCGAGGTTGCTGCCGCCGTTGGTGCTCAGCACGGCGCAGCCGTCGAGGGCGCGGCAGTTGCGAAGCGTCCACGGGGCGACCAGCGCGGCCACGGTCGCGGTCACGAGCGCGGCGCGGCGGAGGCGCTGCGCGGGCGGTGCGGCGAGCAGCGCGGGGAGCAGCGGCGCGAGCAGCAGCGCCTGCGGGCGCACGTAGGCCGCGGCGGCGAGGAGGGCGGCGGCGCCGAGCAGCCGGCGCGTCGTGGCGACCGGCGTGAGCGCGAAGATCGCGGCGAGGAGCAGGGCGCCGTAGAGGGTCTCGCTCATGGGCGCGGCGGCGAAGACGACGGAGCCGGGCGCGAGCGCGACGGCGAGCGCGGCGAGGTGCGCGGCGGGGGGCGGCGCGGCGCGCAGCGCG
>JAQBQI010000283.1 GCA_028287085.1 Myxococcaceae bacterium | reverse complement strand
CCGTCGCCCGCGACGACCTCGACGCCCGCCAGCGGAACGCCCTCGGCGGTGGCGGCGGCGACGGTGTCGCGGCGGTCGCCGCGGCGCACGAGCAGGGTGAGGTCGCTGACGGCGACGAGGGCGCTGGCGGCCCACGGTCCGGCGAACACGCGCGCGAGGTAGAGGCCCTCGGGCAGCGCGCCCAGCGGGACGCGCTCGTCGCGCCAGCGGCCGGCGCGCACCCAGCGCGTCTCGACGACCCCTTCGTCGGACTCGCTGGAGTCGTAGGCCGCGCTCTCGTCGCCGCCGGTGCGCCGCGCCGCCGTCGGGGGGGCGAGGGTGATCGTCTGGTCGCGTACCAACTCCACGGCGCCGTCGCGGCGGGGCAGCGGACCGCCCCCGCGCAGCAGGGCCTCGGTGGCGCGCCCGCTCGCGTCGCCCGCCACGGCGAGGCCGTCGGGGGCGACGGGGAGGGCGGTCCAGCGTCGGGGGTCGTGGAGGCGGTAGAGGGCGACGCGCACGGGGCCGCCGCCGTGGAGCTGCACGCGCAGCGACGCGGGCGCGCCGGGGGCGAAGCGGCGCTCGGCGTCGACGAGGAGGAAGGGCCGCTCGGGCCGGGGGAAGGGAAGGGCCACGTCGTCGGGACCGAAGGCGCGCGCGGGCGACGCGAGCGCGGCGACGACGAGGGCGAGGGTGGCGGGGCGGCGGGGCGGGCGGCGGGCCGTGGTCTTCGGCCTCACGGCGTCGCCCTCCGCGCGTCGAGGAGCATCCCGCTGGTGACCTCGACCTCGCCCAGCGTCTGGAGCTGGCCGGTGCGCTGCGCCGTCATGTCGAAGCGCCAGCGGCGCTCATGGGCGGTGTTGGCGAAGAGCAGCACCTCGGCGTGCAGGGGGGTCTGCACGCCCGACGGCCGGCCCCAGGCGTCGAGGCGGTCGGTGACGGCGCGGCGCTCGGCGGCGAGGGCGGCGGCCTCGTCGCGCGGCGGCGCGGCAGCGAGGCGTGCGTCGATGGCGTGGAGGCGTTCGAGGGCGGCGTCGAAGTCCGTCGTGTCGCGCCCCTGCGTGCGCGCGCCGTCGGACCAGTAGTGCACCTTGAGGCGGTAGCGCCCGGGGGCGGCGCGGGCGCGGAGGTAGGCCTGCGAGCCGAAGCCGATGGCGTCGCTGGAGAAGTCGAGCAGGCGGCCGCCGGGGGCGCTCTCGCGGTGGTCCCATTTGACGGTCTCGCCGTCGGGCTCGCGCACCCAGAGGTCGATGATCTCGCCGCGGGCCGACCAGCCGAGCAGCACCACGAGGTCGACCGGGTCGCCGTCGGCGCGGAAGGTCACCGAGTCGTGGGCGCCGCCCGCGCTCACGCCGAGGCGGTTGGTTCCGGGCAGCACGACCACGGTCTGCTCGACGCGCCCGTCGCGCACCGGAACCTCGTACGAAGCGCCGTGCACCGTGACCAGCGCGGTGAGCACGCTGGCGGGAGTGACCGTGGCCACGAGGCGCACCGTGTCGCCGGCGGCGACCACGCCCGCGGCGGGCTCGTCGATGTGCACCGTGACGGGCGGTGAGGGTTGGGCGGAGGCGAGGCGCGGGGCGGCGAGGGCGGCGAGGCCGAGCACGAAGGGGCGGCGGCCGAGGAGCGCGGGCGGTGGCGACATGGCGTGCGGGATGACACCACGGAGCGGTGGAGGTTCTGCGCCGTCAGCGGAAGATCAGGCGGCTCAGGCGGCGCCCGGCCGCGCTGCCACCGAGCACGCCCGCGACGCTGCCCGCCGCGGCGCCGACGACGGTGCCGACGCCCGGCACCACCGAGCCGATCGCGGCGCCCAGCAGGAAGCCGCCGTAGGCCGCGCCGGCGCCGCCCGCGACGCTGCCCACCGCGGCCGCGCGCTCGGCGTAGCGCGCGACGTCCTCGGGGGTGATGGGGGGCGCGGCGTGCTCGGCGCCCGGCGTCGGCGGGTCCCCGTCGGGGGTCTCGACGGAGGCCTCGGGAGGGGAGACTTCGACGGGCGCGGCGCCGCGCTGGGCACGGCGGAAGCGCTCGACGATGGCGTCGGGGTTCCAGCGGGAGGGCGACGCGGCGGCGGGGGAGGGGGCGGTGGTGCGGGTGGTCATCGGGATGGATCCTTCTGGCGGACCGGGAGGGGTCGCGCGGTGGGTGGTCGACGCCTCGACGCCGCGCTCCCTGACACCCTCTCCCGTCGAGACCTGCGAGTTGACGTCATCGCGGTCGGCCGAAGCATGGCGCAACCCGCTGATTCGCTGGGGTGACGCGCCAGCGCGCGGAACCCCAGCGAAGCCAGCGACTTGCGCCACCTTCCCGCCGCCCGCGCTCCCTGACACCCTCTCCCGTCGAGGCCGACGCTCGGCTACCGTCGCGCGGCGATGAACCTGCTCTTCGTGTGTTCGCGCAACCAGTGGCGCAGCCCGACGGCCGAGCGGGTGGTGCGCGCGTGGGGCGGCGACTTCGCGGCGCGCTCGGCGGGAACCTCCCCCGAGGCCCGGGTGCGGGTGAACGAGAAGAGCTTCACCTGGGCCGACGTGGTCTTCGTGATGGAGAAGCGGCACCGCGACATCCTGCGCGAGCGCTTCGGCGCGGCGGCGCGCGAGCGGGAGATCGTCGTGCTCGACGTGCCCGACGAGTGGGAGGCCGACGACCCCGAGCTGGTGGCGATGCTCGACCGGCGCATCCGCGAGGAGCTCGCGCGCCTGGGCGTCGAGGTCGCGTCCGACGAGGGCGCTTGAGCCGCGGCCCACCCCCGCTCAGAACACCCCGCGCACCCCCACGTAGCCCACCGCCGCCGTCAGCCCGACGCTGCGCACCCCGTCGCGGTGGCGCCGCGCGATCCAGTACGCCCCCAGGTCGAGCGCCAGCTCGACGACCCCGCTCGCCAGCGCCCCGACGCCGACGCCCGTCACCGTCCGGTCGCCGCCCGCCAGCCCGACGCCCAGCGCCACCGCGCCCGCGGCCACGACCGCCGCGTCGGCCGCCACGAACCACGGGAAGGCCCCCACCACCCCGTCGATGCGCGCGCCCTCCCGGCGCCGGTACTCCGCGACGTCTTCGGCGATGAGCCGCGTGCGCCGCGCGTGCAGCCCCGGCGTCGTCGCGAGGTACAGCGCCCCGACCACGAGCTGCACCGAGCCGATCACCGCCACCGGCCACGCCGCCGCGCGCTCGAGCTCGTCGCTGCGGCTGAACAGCACCGCGGCGCTCGCGACCCCGACCGCCCCGACGCCCGCGAAGACCCCGTTGCTCACGTACTCGCGGCCGACGTAGCGGTCGAGCTCCGCCTGCGGGTCGCCCCCGCGCGCCGCCGCCGGCCAGAGCGCGAGCGTCGCGGCCAGCAGCGTGCTTCTCATCGGCCCAGCCTACAACCGCGCCCGCCGGATCGACAGCTCGCTACGAGCCGCCGTCGGCGACCGCGCCCACCACGGCGAGGGTGCGGTCGACCTCGTGCAGGATCGTGCGCGCGTGCGCCAGCAGCGCCCGCCCCGCGGGCAGCAGCGAGACCCCGCGCGGGGTGCGCGTGAACAGCGCCGCGCCGAGCTCGCCTTCGAGCTCGCGGATGCGGCGCGACAGGGGCGGCTGCGAGACGTGCAGACGGCGCGCGGCGCGGGTGACGTTCTCCTCTTCGGCGACGGCGACGAAGTAGCGCAGCTGGTCGAGGCTCACGCGGCCATCGGTATCACCGCGGCCCACCGGGCGCCATACCGAGAAGGTATTGGTCCGCCCCGGCGCGCGCGTGGGAATCACCGCCGTCATGCCAGTGGAGATATTGTCCCCGAGGGAGATCGAGCGGATGCGGCGGGCGGGCGCGTCGGCGGCCGCGACGCTGCGGGCGGTGGGCGCGCA
>JAQBQI010000249.1 GCA_028287085.1 Myxococcaceae bacterium | reverse complement strand
CCGATCGCGCACGTCGACATCGCGCCGCAGAATCACAGGCACGCGGAAACCTGATCACCACGACAAGGAATCGATTTCAAAGAGGTTTCGGGAGATGTGTCCCGAAGTGAACCATTCATGGAGAGGGGCGGCGCGGCAGCGCGGGGTGAGGTCTGCGGCGGCTCGCCACCGCGGGATGCGCGGTCTTTCCCACCCGGTCGCAGGCTGCGATCACCCTGACGCGACGTCATCACGCGCCGGACGGTCTCCGCATCGTCGTCGTCGCGTCGCCAACACCGCGAGGGCGAGCGTCGACCGGTGCGTGTGTGTCGGTCGCTCCCGCCCGCGCGGGCGTCGTGCGGCCGTTGTCGCGGCGTCGATGACGCCCGGTCGGGCTCTGTGCGGGCGTCGGTGAGGGCGTGCCGGGGGGCGCGCGGCGGCGGAGCGGGCGGCGATCAGCCGGTGGGCGCGGGCGCCGGGTCGACGGGCTCGACCGGCGCGTCAGCCTCGCCCTCGGCGCGGGCCGTCTCCGCGCTGCGGAAGAACAGGTCGGGCCACGCGCGGCCGAGGCCCTGGGCGACCGCGATCTTCACCAGCTCGGCGCGGGTGGTGGTGCGCAGGCGGTTCACGCCCTCCTTCCACTCGGTGACGTCGGTGCCCGCGGTCGCGGCCTCGCCCTGCACCTTCGCGCGGGCGGCGAGCCCGGCGATCGCGGCCTTCGCGCCCTTCGACAGCGGGTCGGCGAAGGGGCGCAGCGCCGACGACTCGGGCAGCTTCAGGATCTCCGGGACGATCACGTCGCGCGTGCGCTCGCTCTGCTTGCGGAGGGCGCCGCGGATGAACTCCGACGGCGCCGTCGGGAAGAACTTCCGGAACGCGGCGCTCTTGCGGTCCTGGCCCGCCTCGACGAGGGCCTGGCCGCCGAAGCGGACGGTGACGCGGTCGAGCGTGCCGTCGAGCACCGCGACGACGGCGTCGGCGCGGACCACCGCGCGGCGGGCCGCGCGCTGGCGCTGGAAGAGGTGGGCCCAGGCGCCGATCTCCTCCTCGAAGGGGCCCGCGAGCTCGGCCGCCGCCGGGTCGGCGGTGAGCGCGGCCTCCGTGAACTCCAGCTCGTCCAGGAACACCAGCAACGATGAACTCAGCGGGATCTGTCTCATGGGATGAATGGCCTCCGGGCGGACGTGGAGCGTCGACCGTATCGCGCGCGTCCGCGAGCGAGGCGTCGAAAGTGTCGCGCGGTGGTCGTCTGGCCCGAGGCGGGCGAGCGCGAGCCGGGGCGCCGGTCTCGCCTGGACCTTCGTGCATCCGCGCGACATCCGGCTGCCCTCGTAGCCACCGACCGGGCGACCCCCGTCGCCATGGCGCCGCGGTCACGACCCGACGCGGAAGCCCACCCCGACGTCGGCGCCCCAGCGGGTCGGGCCGACGATGCCGACCTCGCCTGAGGCCGTCACGAAGAACCACGACCGCAGGTACACGCGCGCCCCGGCGCGGCCGGTGAAGCCGAAGCGGAAGGCCTCGTAGTCGGTGGCGCGGCCGTCGACCGTCACCGTGGTGGTCACCCGCTGCGCGCTGCCCAGCAGGTCGACGAAGGGGGTGACCGGGCCCAAGCCGTACTCCGCGCCGAGGCCGAAGCGCAGCGCCCAGCTCCACATCGAGCGCGCGGTGACGTCGTGGGCGTCGACGCGGTTGGTGGGCGCGCCGTCGAAGGCCGTGAAGGGCAGGTCGAAGCCCAGGGTCATGCGCACGTGCGAGAGCACCGCGCGGGCGTCGTAGCGGAGACCCAGGCCGAGCGATCGGTCGTAGGGGGCGCCCTGGAAGGCCGACGAAACGGCCGGCGCGCCGCCGTTGGCGAAGCCCGTGGCGGTGTGGTCCTGCGAGGTGACGAGGAAGCCCATCGTGGCCTCGAAGTGGTCGTCGTCGGCGGGCGACCGGTCGGCGCGCGAGGGCGACGGGTCGGCGCGCGCCGTCGAGGCGAGCGACGCGAGCGAGAGCGAGAGCGGGAGCGCGAAGCGAAGGAGGTTCATGCGCGGAGGGCAGTGCATCGGTGATGCCCGGCTGCGCTACCGTGCGGTGATGCTGTTCACCTGGCTCACGCGGCGGCGGCGCGCGCACATCCTGGAGACCGCCTTCCCCGCGGAGTGGGAGGCCATCGCGCGGCGCAACGTCGCGCACTGGTCGCTGCTCGACGACGCCGAGCGCGCGCGGCTGCGCGACCTGGTGCAGGTCTTCGTCGCGGAGAAGCACTGGGAGGGATGCGGGGGACTGGAGATGACCGACGAGGTGCGGGTGACCGTGGCGGCCGAGGCCTGCCTGCTGCTGCTGGGGCGCGACCACGACCTCTACGACGACGTGGAGAGCATCCTGGTGTACCCGAGCACGGTCTTCGCGGCCGAGCGGCGGGCGGGGGTCTTCGAGCGCGGCAACGGCGTGGTCGAGGAGCCCGAGGCGGTGCTCGGGCAGGCGCACAAGGGCGGGCCGGTGATCCTGGTGTGGGACGCGGTGCGGCGCGGCGCGCGCGACCCCGACGACGGGCGCAGCGTGGTGATCCACGAGTTCGCGCACAAGATCGACATGGTCGACGGCGGCATCGACGGGACGCCAGCGTTGCCCGACGGGGCCGCGCGCCGGAGCTGGGCGGAGGTCTGCTCGGAGGTGTTCCTGGCGCTGAAGGACGGCGACCCGGCGGTGCGGCGGGTGATCGACCCCTACGGCGCGCGCAACGAGGCGGAGTTCTTCGCGGTGGCGACGGAGTCCTTCTTCGAGCGCCCGCGGGCGCTGCGCGGCGCGCTGCCGGCGCTGTACGCGCTGCTCGCGGACTTCTACCGGCAGGACCCGGCGGCCCGCGCGGCGGAGGCCTGAGCGTCGGCCCTCCCCCAACCCCCCTCCCAGGTCTGGGAGGGGGCTTCCTGAGAAGAACAGAACGCTGCGTTTTCAGGTCTTTCCGGCCGCCTCGGAGCCCCCTCCCAGACCTGGGACTGAGGGTTGACCTCATCCTGGTCGGCGAGAGCGTGGCGCAAGCCGCTGATTCGCTGGGGTTCCGCGCGATGGCGCGTCACCCCAGGCAATAACA
>JAQBQI010000239.1 GCA_028287085.1 Myxococcaceae bacterium | reverse complement strand
CGCGGCGGCGAGCGAGACGCCCGCCACGGCCAGCACCTTCGGCGACCTCACGCCGCGCGCCCCGCGCGCAGCGCCGCCACCACCGCGGCGAAGCCGAAGGGGCCATCCTCGTCGGTCGCGTAGCGCGGCCAGGCGGGCATCGAGCCCGCGAAGCGGCGCACGCCCGCCACGCCGAAGGAGAGCGCCATCGCCCCGAAGGCCCCGGCGTCGTTGGGGCTGTCGCCGACGTAGATCCAGCGCGCGTCGAGGGCCGCCGGGTCGAGCCCGAGCGCGCCGAGCGCCGCGCGCAGCCCCGCGACCTTGTCGGCCGCGCGATAGCTCACGTGCATGTGGATGCTGCTCGTGACGGCGTGCAGCCCGGCGTCGCGCGCCATCGCCACGGCGGCGGCCACGACCGCCGGGTCGACCGAGACCCGCTCGTTGATGTCGAGCGCCACGTCGGTCACCCGCAGAGCGCCGTCGCTCACCACCCGCAGCGCCGCGAAGCGATCGGTGATCGCCCCCACGCACTCCGCCACCCGCCGCATGCCCGCGTCGCGCACCTCGTCCGGCTCCATGAACGCGATGCGCACCCCGGCCTCTTCCCGCCGCACGTAGGCCCCGCCGTTTTCGGCCACCACGGCGCGCACCGGCAGCACCCGCGCGAGCACCGCGCCCCAGCCGAGCGAGCGGCCCGTCGCGACCACGCAGGGCAGGCCCATCGCCCGCACGTCCTCGAGCGCGGCGACCACCTTCGCGCTCAGCTCGCCGTGCGCCGTCAGCGTGTCGTCGAGGTCGGTGGCCACGCCGACGACCTCGCGCCACATCCCCGGCGGAACCGACCCCACGGGCCGGCAGCGGTCGTCGGGGATGGCGCTCATGTGATCCGCAGCGTGGCGCACTTCAGGTAGCGGCCCTCGACGAAGGCCAGCGGCGTCGGGTGGTCGCTCGCGGCGCCGTCGAGCCGCAGCATCACCGCGTCGCGCCCCGCGTCGCGCACGCCCGCGAGCACCGCGCGGATGAACTCCTCGGGCGTCACGTGCCCCGAGCACGAGCAGGTGAGCAGCAGGCCCCCGGTGGTCACCCGCCGCGCGGCCTCGGAGTTCACCTTGCGGTAGTGCCGCAGCGCGCCCTCCACCTCGCGCGCGTTGCCCGCCAGCTTCGGCGGGTCGCAGATCACCAGGTCGAAGCGCTCGTTCTTCTGGTCGAGGGCGACGGCCACCTTCAGCGCGTCGCCGCGCTCGAAGCGCACCACCCCGTCGACCCCGTTGGCCGCCGCCGCGGCCGTCGCCGCCGCGATGGCCCCCGCGGCGCTGTCGACGCCGAGCACCTCGGTCGCCCCGCCGCGCGCCGCCGCCATCGCGAAGCCGCCCAGGTAGCAGAACAGGTCGAGCACCCGCTTGCCCGAGGCCAGCGCCCCCACCCGCGCGCGGTTGTCGCGCTGGTCGAAGAAGTAGCCCGTCTTCTGCCCGGCCCCGACCTTGCCCGGCGCCGGCAGCGTCCAGGTGTTACCGCCCTCGGTAAAGGTCAGCGCCTCGGCGTCTTCGCCCGCGAGGATGCCCTCGCGCGACTCGATGCCCTCCAGCGCCTGGTGCTTCGGCGACGACACCTCGAAGACCCGCGCCGCGCCGGTGACCTCGCGCAGCGCGGCGGCGATGGCGGCCTCGCGGCGCTTCATCCCGACCGTGAGCAGCTGCACCACCACGCTGTCGCCGAAGACGTCGGCGATGAGCCCGGCGAGGCCGTCGCCCTCGGCGTTGATCAGCCGGTAGCCGTTGGTGTCGGCCGAGGGGAGGCCGAGCAGCGAGCGGCGCCACGCCGCGGCCTCGGCGATGCGCTTGTGCAGCCAGCGCGCGTCGAGCTCGGCCGACACGTCGCGGGTGAGCACCCGCACCGGAATCGCGCTCGACGGCGACCAGTAGCCGCGCCCGAGGGGGTTGCCGCGCGGGTCGCGCACGACGACGTCGTCGCCCGGCGCGGGCTCGCCCTCGACGCGCCCGACGGCCTGCGCGTACACCCACGGGTGCCCGAGCCAGACGGGCTGCACGTGCCCGGGACGGAGATGAACGGTCGCGACCATAGGGCGGTGATTACCTCTCGCCGCGGCTCTACGCGATGCGACCCTCGGCGCGCAAGCCGCCGCTTGTTGTCCGCGCGGGCGCGCGGCGCGTACCCTCCGGCGCGGTGAGCCCCTCGACGCCCAGGCGCGCGCCGGCCCTCAACGCGTGGCGGCGGCGCTTCCTCGCGCGCGTGCTCGGGTCGGTGGCGGTGATGCAGGCGCCCGCCGTGCTGCTGCTCGCCGCGGCGCTGCGCGACGCCGCCGGCTGGTCGCCGCCCGCGTGCGTCGCGGCCGCGGTGGGGCTGCACCTCGCGGGTGCCTCGGTGCTCGTGCACCGCCTGCGCTGGTGGGTCGACGACGTGCGCAGCCCGTGGTGGCAGGTCTGGCTGCTGGAGATGCCCTACGCGGTCTACGCGAGCGGGTGCTTCCTCGCGGCGCCGGTGGCGTGGCTCGCGCTCGCGGCCTTCGCGATCGCCGCGCTCGCGGGGCACCCCCTCGGCGGTGTGCTCGGGTTGCTCGGCCCGGTGTACGCCGTCGCGGGCGCGCTCTCGCTCTGGGGCACCACCGTCGGGCGGGCGTGGGCGCGGGTCAACCGCGTCGAGGTGCCGGTGGCAGGGCTGCCCGCGGAGTTCGACGGCTACCGCATCGCCCACGTCTCCGACGTGCACTGCGGGCCCTACGTCCCGGCGTGGATGCTCGTCGCCTGGGCGCGCCGGGTGCGCTCGCTCGACGCCGACCTCGTCGCCCTCACCGGCGACCTCATCACGGTGGGCGAAGGCTACCTCGACGACGTGACGGCCTTCGCCCGCGGCCTCGCGGCGCGCGACGGCGTGGTCGCGTGCATGGGCAACCACGACTACTTCCAGAGCGCCGACGGGGTGGTGCGCGCGCTCGCCGCGGCCGAGGTCACGCTCCTGCGCAACGCCTCGACGCGGGTCACGCGCGACGGGGCGACGCTCCACCTCGCCGGGGTCGACGACCGCTGGACCCACCGCGACGACGCCGTGCTCGCGCTGCGCGACGTGCCCCCCGGCGGGACGGTGGTGATGCTCGCCCACGACCCGACGGGCTGGCCCGAGCTCGCCCGCCTCGGCGTCGCCCTCACGCTCAGCGGCCACACCCACGGGGGGCAGTTCGGGCTCCCGCTGGGGCCGCGGCTCAACCTCGGCAGGCTCGCGTCGCGCTTCTCCGCGGGTCTCTTCCGCGAGCGGCGCCGCACGCTCTTCGTGAGCCGGGGCATCGGCACCACCGGCGTTCCGACGCGCGTCGGCATGGCCCCGGAGATCGCGCTGCTCGTGCTGCGCCGGGTGTGACGGTGGGAGCGCCGCAGGGCGACGGTGCCAGACGAGCGGGCATCTGGGGTGTTCGCGGCACCCGGCTCGTGCCGACGGGCTGAAGCCCGCGGCAACGGTGGAATCGGTGAGCCTCCCCCCGAAGTCCGCAAGCGGACTGTCCCTTGTTGGCCGCCCGAGCGAAGGGGGCGACGCACAGGAAGTCCGCCTGCGGACTTCAGGGGATCTTCATCGATGCCAACGTTGCCGCGGGCTTCAGCCCGTCGGCACGAGCCGGGTGCCGCGAACACCCCAGATGCCCGCTCGTTTGGCACCGTCGACCGGGGAGCGCCGTGACCACCCCCGCCGCGCTGGCGCCGCCGCGCGGGCACCTGTGATAGCGTCTCTACAGCCTGCGAATCACGCATGAATTCGAAGCCCGCCACCATTCCCCCCGACGGGCGGGGGGACCCATTCGGCCTCGTCGGAGCGCGCCTCGACTCGCGCTACGAGGTCACGGGAATGGTCGCGCAGGGCGGCTTCGGGGTGGTCTACCGCGCGCAGCACCGGGAGCTCCGCAAGCCCGTCGCCATCAAGGTGCTGAAGACCCCCGGCGACCTCACGCCGAAGCAGCACAACGAGTTCTTGAAGCGCTTCGCCGAGGAGGCGCGCACCGTCGCGCAGCTCGACCACCCCCACATCGTGCGGGTGCTCGACTTCGGCACCTCGATCATGCCGAGCGGCGTGAAGGCGCCGTGGATGGCGCTCGAGTGGCTCGAGGGCGTCACGCTCGAGGCCGACTTCAACTCGCGCATCGAGAGCGGCTCGACGGGCCGCACGCCGGCCGAGACCATGGCCCTGATGTACCCGGTCATCGAGGCCGTGGGCATCGCGCACGAGGAGGGCATCGTCCACCGCGACATCAAGCCGGGCAACCTGATGATCGTGACGGGCCGGCGCGGTGACGCGCGGCTGAAGCTGCTCGATTTCGGCATCGCCAAGGTCATGGCCCCGGAGGAGCGCCGCGCCGCCGACCGCGCGCAGACCCTCACGCAGGTGCAGGCCTTCTCGCCCGACTACGCCGCCCCCGAGCAGGTCAGCGGCATGCGCACCGGCCCGTGGACCGACGTCCACGCGCTCGCGCTGCTCATGTCCGAGATGCTCACGGCGATGGTTCCCTTCGAGGGCAACGACGCGATGGAGATGTGCTCCAACGTGCTGTCGCCCCGCCGGCCGACGCCCGGCCGCCGCGGCGGCGTCGACGTCGGGCCGTGGGAAGAGGTCTTCGCCCGCGCGCTCTCGCTCAAGCCCTCCGACCGCTACAACAACGCGGGCGAGCTGCTCACCGCGCTGATGAACAACCTCCCGCCGGGCGTCGACCCCGCCGACGTCCAGCTCTGGATGGCCCAGACCGGGACCCACCGCCTCACGCCCACGCAGGGCCTCACGCCGCGCCCCTCGTCGCTCCCTTCGCCGGGGAAAGCCAGCAACCCGCCGCCCGGCGTGCGCATCGGCGTGCTGCGGGCGCCCTCCGTCGGCCCGCAGCTCGCGCCCACCCACCGCCCGCCGTCCATCGACGACGACCTGGCGCGCAGCCCGACCCTGCTCGCCGACTCCGCGGCCCCACCCCGCGCACCCTCCGCGCCCGTGCGCGAGGTGCTGCCCGAAATCGCCATCCCCGAGGCGCCGCCGGACGTCCCCCGCCCGCGGCCCGGCTTCGCGACGGCGCCGCGCGTGCCCTCCTTCGATCCGCCGGCCTTCCGGCCGCAGGCCCCGTGGCCGTCGCTGCCCAACCCCGCGCCGCCGTCGCTGCCGCCGCCCTTCGTGCCGTCCGCGCCCGACGTCGCCGACGCGCTGCCCCCCGACGCCGTCGACTTCGAGCCGCCCTCCTTCACCATCGACGACCCCTCCGCCGAGGCGCCCCCCGACCCGCCGCGCCGCAACGCCTGGGTCGCCCCGATGCTCGTCGTGATCGGCCTCTTCTTCGGCGGCCTCGTGGCCACCGCGGTCGTCCTCGTGGTGCGCGGTCGCACCCCGCCGCCGCCGCCCGCCGCCGCCCTCGTCGC
>JAQBQI010000699.1 GCA_028287085.1 Myxococcaceae bacterium | reverse complement strand
CCGCCTGCGCCCACACCGCGCGCGAGCGCAGCGGCGCGGCCAGCAGCACGTCGAGGCCCACCGTCAGCGCCCGCACGTCGTCGCGCACCGCGGTCACCATCGGACCGAGCGCGGCCATGTCGTTCTCGTCGGCGCGCGCGAGCAGCGCCGCCATCGCCGCGCGCACCTCGTCGTCGTAGGGCGATCCGAGCCGCGCACCACACGCCCTGAGGAAGCTGCGCTCGGGGTCGCGCACCGCGAGCAGCGAGGCGCGGTTGAGCAGGTCGATGCGGGCCTCGGGCTCGGGGCGCTCGAGCACCTTCGCGAGCAGCGCCGAGAGGCGGCGGTCGGAGCTCGCCGTGAGGCGGTCGGCGGGGATGTCGCCGAGGCGCGAGGCCATCACCCAGTCGTCGGCCGCGACGGCGCGCGCGAAGACCTCCCAGGTGGGCTCGCGCTCGAGGTGGTCCCAGAGGGCGCGCAGCAGGGCGATGCGCACGTCGCGGTGGAGCGCGCGGCCGTCGACCTCGACGAGCAGCGCGTAGGCCGCGTCGGAGCGCAGCTCGCCGACGATGCGCAGCACCTCCTTGGCGACGGTGACCTTGCGCAGCGGAACCGCCCGCAGCAGTTGAACCACCCGTGACGGCGGCACGTCGCGCAGGGCGCGGCGCAGGCCGTAGATGGCGATGCGGGCGCGGGCGTCGTCGAGGCACTCCAGCAGCGTCGGGACGCCCTGCGCGGCGTCGCAGCGGGCCATCACGCGCAGGGCCTTCTCGCGCACCGCGGGGCGCGTGTCGTCGGCGAGCGCGCAGAGCGCGTCGGCGGGCGCGTACTCGATGCGCGGAAGGATCACCAGCGCGCGGAAGACCGTCGGGGTGTCGAGCTCCTTGTCGCCGACGAGTTGCGCCAGGGTGCGGTGGAATTGGCTGCTCTGCGCGGGGTTCCAGCGGTGGAAGCCGCGCTCGAAGGGGAGGATCCAGCGGGTCTTGCCGGTGGCGAAGCGCCCTTTGATGACGCGGTGGCCGAGGAAGGGGTCGAGGAGGTCCTGCCGGCGCGCGTGGAGGTGGCGCGTCACCTCGGGGAGGCACACGAGGCTCTCGTCGGACTTGATCATCGCCTCGACGACGCGGTCGAAGCGGACCACGTCGCGGAGGCGCAGCGCCACCAGGGCCTGGTGGATGTGGCCGACCAGCCAGTTGCCGCGCGCGACGCGCTCGACCGCGGCGCCGAGCTCGTCGGGCAGCGGCTTCGCGTCCCAGGACTGCGCGAGCGCGTTGATCGACCCGACCCAGCCGAGGTCGTACCAGCGGCGCGTCGTGGTCGCGAGCAGCGACTCCAGGCGCGCGCGGTCGAAGACGCGGAGCACCTGGGCGGCGTCGAGGGCGTTCCACTCCCAGGTCGAGGCGGCCAGCACCTCGGCCACCAGCGCGCCAAGGCCCGGAACCAACGCCAGGCGCTTGCCCACGCCGCGCGCGAGCTGGAGCAGGGGGGTGCCCCGCTCGCGGTCGGCCCACTGGCGCGCGACCTCCATCAGCGCGGGCGCGGCGACGGAGAGGTCGTCGTCGGAGAGGTGCCGCGCGAAGGTCGGGTCGTGGATGCGGCCGCGCTCCTTCACCAGCGTGAAGAGCCAGCGCGCGGCCCACTGCGGGTCGAGATGGAAGCGCCGCACCACCAGCGCTTCGAGCGCGGCGGCGGTGCCGACGGAGCAGTCGGAGGCGTCGAGGGCGTCGCGCACCATCTGTCCGAGTGCGTCGAGGTGCTCGACGCGCCAGACGCGCTTCGGCCACGCGAGCAGCGCCTGGGCCATGGCGCCGCGCACGGGGTCCTGCTCGTTCTTGCGGGCGACGACGAGGGCGAGGCAGCGGTCGGTGAGCGACGGTTCATCGGGGCGCATGCCCGCGACGGCGAAGAGCGTGGTGAGCGCCGCGCCGCGCATCTCCCCTTCGGGGTGGCCGATGAACAGCCGCAGCGCGCTCTCGGCCTCGTCCCACGGGAGGAAGCGCGCGTACCGCAGGCGCGCCGCGGGCTTCGTGCCGAGGGCGACCACGCCGTGCAGGTGCCGCCGCCCCTCGCGCTCGCGGTACTCCGCCGGCAGCTTCGCGACCTCCTCGACGGCGATCACCCCGTCGCGGTCGCGCGCCGCTTCGCTCCAGCGGTCGTAGGCGAAGTCGCGGGCGTTGCGGTCGTCGATGTGGCCGAGCAGCGCGCGGCCCCAGTAGAGCAGCCCCTGGTCGAGCAGACAGCGGCGGTTGACGCGGAGCTGCTCGGTCCACGTCTCGACGAGCGTGCGGCGCGCTTCGGGGGAGAGCGCGGGGAAGAAGCGGTCGGGCTCGCCGAGGGCGCGCGGCGCGAGGCGCACGAGGGTGGCGAGGGCGGCGGCGGAGAGGGCGCCGGGGTCGCGCGCGAAGAGGTCGTCGGTGAGCGCGGCGCCGCAGCGCTGCATGACCGAGAGGGTGACGGTGGGGCGGCGCGCGGCGAGGCGCTTCCAGATGAGGGGCGGCACCTCGATGCCGCGGGTGTGCAGCAGCTCGACGAGGGTCATCGCGGTGTCGGGCGCGGCGTCGGCGATGCGGAAGAGGTGGCGGTCGACGAGGTGACGGTGGACGGCGTCGAGCTCGCCCGCGACGGCGCGGAGGCGCTGCGCGAAGAGGTCGCCGAGGGCGTCGGGGGCGTAGCGGGCGAGGCGCTTCCAGAAGATGGCGCTGGGGCGCTCGAGCGCCTGCGGGAGGTGCTTGCGGATGGCCGCGGGCGAGCCCAGCGGGACGAAGTCGGCGAAGTCGTGGACGTCCTTGCGGGGCGCGAGCCAGTCGAGGTGGCGGTCGACGGCGGCGAGGCGGCCCTTGGCGCGGAGTCGTACGGCGAGCGTACGATCGCGGCGCAGGGCGAAGGCGACCTGGAGCCCCTCGACGGCCTGCGCGTCGTCGCAGCAGAGCGGCACCAGGGTGAAGGCGAGGGCGCGCACGCGGCGCGAGGGGTCGTCGAGGGCGCGCAGCACGCGGGCGCCGTCGCGCAGGGTGTACTCGGCGATGAGCGCGAGGCGGCGCTCGTAGGCCTCGCCGGCCGTGAGCCCGTCGATCAGCGGGGCGGCGGCGGGGTCGCGGCCGAGGGCGAGCGCGCGGGCGAGGCGACCCCCGTCGTGGGTGGCGTCGAGCTCGCGGCGGAGGCGGGAGAGGTCGAGGGGGATCATCGCGACGGCGACGATGTCCCAGGGGTGGGGCGATGGGCAACGCCGCGGCGGGCGCGTGTGACAGGGAGCCACGGCGTCGCCACCCGCCGTGCGGGGGTTGCGACGGCGTTGCGGGTTGCCGGTGCGTGGCACCCCGGCTGCAAACACCCCTTGTCCACCCTCTCAACGGAGTCCCTCGGATGAACGCAGACAACGTCCACGGCGCCAGTCTCCCGGAGACCTACGCCCACCCCGCGCGCCGCAACGTCGGCCAGCAGGAGCGCGTGCTCTCCACCTCCGCGGGCGTCGCCCTCGCGATCTTCGGTCTCAAGCGCGGCGGCCTGCTCGGCACCCTCGGCGCGTTGACGGGCGCGGGGCTCCTCTACCGCGGACTCTCCGGCCAGTGCCCGGTGTACACGGCCCTCGGCCGCAGCACCGCGTCGCGCCGCGAGGTCGGCATGAGCAGGATGGAGCGCGGCGCCTCGGCCAGCGTGGCCCTCGACCGCGGGCTGCGGGTCGACGAGCGGGTGATGATCCAGCGGCCGGTGCACGAGGTCTACGCGTTCTTCCGCGACCTGCACAACCTGCCGCGGGTGATGAGCCACGTCGAGAAGGTCGAGGTGTCGAGCTCGGCGCTCTCGCACTGGACGGTGCGCGGCCCCGCCGGCACGCGCCTCCACTGGGACGCCGAGATCATCAACGAGCGGCCCGGCGAGCTGATCGCGTGGCGCAGCCGCGAGGGCGCCGACGTGCGCAACGCGGGCTCGGTGCGCTTCGTCCCGACCGAGGGCGGCGGCACCGAGGTGCGCGTGCAGCTGCGCTACGAGCCGCCCGCCGGGGCCCTCGGGGCGGCGGTGGCCAAGCTCCTGGGCGAGTCGCCCGCCGAGCAGATGCGGGCCGACCTCGCGCGCCTCAAGGGCGAGCTGGAGTTCTACGCGGGCGACGCGGCCGAGCACGTCAACGCGCCCGAGGCCCCCGACGGCGAGGCCGCTACGCCAGCCCGTTGATGAGCCGCGCCTGCCCGGTGGCCTCGACGACCGAGAGCCACTGCGACCCGTCGGGGTCGACGCGCTTCTTGTCGCCCGTGATGAGCGACAGCGGGACGTGCGTGAAGCGCCGGTGCCAGCGGCCCACGACGGCGTCGGTGCGGCCCGCCATGCCGGCGTGCGCGGCGAAGCGCGCGAGCTCGTTGCAGAAGATGGCGTCCGACGCGTTGGCCGCCCCCGAGCGGATCAGGTAGCTCGGGTCGATGTACTTCACCGTCGAGGGCACCTTGCGCGCGCCGAGGTGCGCCGTGATGGCGTCGCGCAGCAGCGGCCCGACGTC
>JAQBQI010000159.1 GCA_028287085.1 Myxococcaceae bacterium | reverse complement strand
GGCGGCGGCGGCGCTGGTCGAGGCGGTGGTGCACGGGCTCACCCACGGCACGCTGCGCGGCATCGACCCGGCGCGGTGGATCGACGCGACCGCCGACGTAGAGCGCCTCGCGGCCGAGCGCTGGGGGAGCGACGGGGCGACGACCCACGCCTTCTCTCGGGCGCTGACGGCGATGCTGGCCCGGCTGCCCTGCCCGCGGGCGGAGATGCTGGCCGCGATCGAGTCGGTGGCGGGGGCGACGAGCGACCGGCCGGTGGGCCCGAGCGCGGGCTACGCGCTGGGCTCGGTGGTGACGGCGCTGTACCTGGCGCTCGACGCGCCGACGCTGGAGCGGGCGCTCATCGACGCGGTCAACCTGGGCGACGACGCCGACACGGTCGGCGCGATGGTGGGCGCCGTGCGCGGCGCGGCCGACGGCGCGGGCGCGGTGCCCAAGCGCTGGCGCGAGGGACTGTGGGCGAAGGGCGCGTTCAACGACCGCGTCGAGGCGCTGGTGGCGGGCGAGGAGGCGCGGTGGCCCGCCGGGGGAGGGGGCTGGCAGCCGAAGGAGTCCCTGGCGACGAGCGAGGGGCGGTGGTCGCGCATGGCCGAGCGGGCGCGCCTCGCGGGCGAGCCGTAGCTACAGCCCCGCGGAGGTCATCGCGTCGAGGATCGCCTGCCCGTCGCGCAGCCGGCCGCCGCGCTCGCGGCGCATCATCGCGGCGACGAGCTCGTCGAGTTCGATGGACACGTCGGGCCGCGCGGTGCGCACGCGGGGCGAGTCTTCGAGCATGAGCCGCGCGATCGACGCCATCGGCGTCGGGCCGTGGAAGGGCGACTGCCCCACCAGGCACTCGTAGGCCACGCAGCCCGCCGCGAAGACGTCGCAGCGCGCGTCGGGCGTGAAGCCGTCCTTCACCTGCTCGGGGGCCAGGTAGCCGGGCGTGCCCAGCAGCGTGCCGGTCTGCGTGACGGGCGCGCTGTCGGTGCCCCGCGCCAGGCCGAAGTCGATCAGCGTCAGCGCGTCGATGTCGTCGCGCATCAGGAAGAGGTTCCCGGGCTTCACGTCGCGGTGCACGACGCCCGAGCGGTGCACGTGCGCCAGGGCCTCGCCCGTGTGCCGCACCAGCCGCGCCGTCTCGTCGACCGTCAGCGTGCCGCGCTGCAGCCGCTTCGACAGGTCGATGCCCTGCAGCCAGTCCATCACCAGGTAGTGGAACCCCTCGCCCGCGTCGCCGTGCGCCCGGTACGGCACCACCCGCGGGTGGTGCATCCCCGCCAGCGCCTCGCACTCCCGCAAGAAGCGGTCGGTCGAGGTCGTCGTGCGCGGGATCAACTTCACCGCGACGTCCTGCCCCGTCTCCTTGTCCTTCGCGAGGTAGACCGAGCCCATCCCGCCTTCGGCCACGCGGCGCGTGAGCTCGTAGCGGTTGTCGATCGTCGCGTGCGCCGCGCCCATCAGGTCGAAGGGCAGCGGGAGCGTCGGGTTCATCCCCCCGGGGGTCTTCGAGGTCGGCCGCTCGGAGTGGCGCTGCAGCCGCGCCCGCACGGTGTCGATGAGCTCCTCCGGCGTGAAGGGCTTCACGAGGTAGTCGTCGGCCCCGAGGTTCATCCCGCGGCGCACGTCCTTCATGTCCGCGCCGCCGCTCAGGAACACGAAGGGTATGTCCTTCGTCGTCGGCAGGGTGCGCAGCTGCGTGAGCGTGTCGTGCCCGTCGAGCTCCGGCATCCGCACGTCGCACAGGATGATCGACGGGATCGCGTCGATGGCCAGCGCCACCCCGACGCGCCCGTTCTCCGCCGGGATCACCTCGAAGCCGTCGGACTCCAGCGCCATGCACATCATCGCCCGGAAATCCGCGTCGTCTTCGATCACCAGGATGCGGGTCTTCAGCTCCGTCATCGATGTTGGTTGAGCTTGCACCCGACGATCCTTCCTCGACACCTCCAACCGGGGGGAGGGTTTTCCGCGGTCTGCCGGAAGGCCCGTCCGACCAGCGCCCCAGCGCGCGCGCATGATGCTCGATCTACGTCGGCTGAGGGCCAGACAGATTGCAGCGCATATGCCAGCGGTGCTCGCGCCGTCGGCGCGGCTCCGTAGCTACCCGGCGCCACGTCACACGCACGCCCCGGTGTGGCGACGCGCCACAGGACGCGAAGCTCCCACGCGGCGCGCGAATGGGCTATGAGTGGAAACCGCTCACCCGACAGCGGTCGGGACGGCCGGCTACTCAAAAACCCGCGCAGCATGTACAGACCATACACCGACCTGAAGGGTCGGCGGTGTGGTCGAAGGCCGTTCCGGCCCCCGACCGTCAGCGGTTCGGGCCGGGGCGGAGACCTGAAGACCTCTGAAAGGATCGATCGCGTGACCGAACGAGTGGATGGGCCGGCGCGGGTACTGGTCGTCGACGACGACGCGGACATGGGCGAGATGGTCGCCTCCTTCGTGCGTCGGCTCGGCCATCAGCCGATCTACGTGCAGAGCCCCGAAGACGCCCTCGCGCGCATGCTGCGCGAGGAGTTCGCCCTGGTGCTCACCGACGTGCAGATGGGCTCGATGGACGGCATCGCGCTCTGCGAGCACATCGCCGCGGCGCACCCCGACGTGCCGGTCATCGTGCTCACCGGGCACGGCAACCTCGAGACCGCCGTGCGCGCCATGCGCGCCGGGGCCTACGACTTCCTCACCAAGCCCGTCGACCCCGACATCCTCGCGATCTCGATGGAGCGCGCGATGGAGCACCGCAGCCTCCGCCACGAGGTGCGCAAACTCCAGAACGAGGTGGTGCGCGCGCAGCCCTCGCGCGCCCTCGTCGGGTCGAGCCGCGCGATGCGCGAGGTGCTCAGCCTCATCGAGCGGGTCGCCTCGACCGACGCCACGGTGCTCGTCACCGGCGAGAGCGGCACCGGCAAGGAGCTCGTCGCCCGCGCCATCCACGGCATGAGCTCGCGCCACAAGGGCCCCTTCGTGGCGATCAACTGCGCCGCGGTGCCGCACAACCTCCTCGAGAGCGAGCTCTTCGGCCACGTGCGCGGCGCCTTCACCGACGCCCGCAACGCCCGCCCCGGGCTCTTCCTCGAGGCCAACGGCGGCACGCTCTTCCTCGACGAGATCGGCGAGATGCCGCTCGAGATGCAGGCCAAGCTGCTGCGCGCCCTGCAAGAGCGCACCGTGCGCCCCGTCGGCGGCGACCGCGAGACGCCCTTCGACGCCCGGGTGATCACCGCCACCAACCGCGACCTCGAGGCCGAGGTGCGCGCCCGGCGCTTCCGCGAAGACCTCTTCTACCGCATCGCCGTGGTCTGCGTGGAGGTGCCCACGCTGCGCGAGCGCTCGGTCGACGTGCCCGTGCTCGCCCAGCACTTCCTCGTGCGCTTCGCCGAGCGCTTCGGGAAGAAGGTCGTGGGCTTCCACCCCGCGTCGCTGGCGCGGCTGGTGGCCTACGGCTGGCCGGGCAACGTGCGCGAGCTGGAGAACTGCATCGAGCGCTCGGTCGCCCTCACCCGCTACGACCACGTCACGGTCGAAGACCTGCCCGAGAAGATCCGGGCGTACGAGTCGAAGCAGCGCCCCGTGACGCCCGACACCGAGACCGAGCTGGTCACGCTGTCCGAGCTCGAGCGCCGCTACGTGCAGCGCGTGATGGTGCTGGTGGGCGGCAACAAGTCGCGCGCGGCGCGGGTGCTCGGCCTCGACCGGCGCACCCTCTACCGCATGCTCGAGCGCGAGCCGGGCGCCGAGACCCCGACGCCCAGCACTACGGGCTGAGCGGCAGGGTGAACGAGAAGACGGTGCCGCGGCCGGCCTCGCTCTCGGCCGCGATGCGGCCGCCGTGCGCCTCGACGAAGCCGCGGGCGATGTAGAGCCCGAGGCCCGAGCTGTGGCGCCCCGCGCGGTCGCCCTTCCAGAAGCGGTCGAAGAGCCGGGGCATGTTCTCGGGGGGAATGCCCGCGCCCGTGTCGGCGACGGTGAAGCGCGCCACCCCGTCGGCGGCCTCGACGCCGAGGGTGACGGTGCCGTCGGCCGGGGTGAACTTCAGCGCGTTGCCCACCAGGTTGGAGAGCACCTGGAGCACGCGGTCGCGGTCGGCCATCACCCGGAGCGGCGCGACCTCGCCGGCGACGACCTTCACCTTGCCCGCGGCGGCCTCCAGCGCGGCCGCGTCGACGGCGTCGTGCACCAGGTCGGCCGCGGGCAGCGCGCGCGGCGCCACCACCGCCGCGCCGGCGTCGAGGCGCGAGGCGTCGAGCAGGTCTTCGATGAGCCGCTCCATGCGCTTGCAGCTGCGCGTGATGCGGTTGATGACCTCGAGGTCGTCGGCGAAGCGGCCGTTGGGCGAGGTCATGCTCCGGCGCAGCATCGCGGCGCCCATGGCCACCGTGCCGAGGGGGCTGCGCAGGTCGTGCGAGACCACCGCGAGCACCTCCTCGCGCGACTGCGACGCCGCCGTCGCCGCGCGCAGCAGCGCGCCGTTCTCCAGGGCCACCACCGCGGTGCGCGCGAACTTGCCCAGCAGCGCCGCGCCCGCGAGGGGCTCGAGCAGCACGCCGCCCTGCAGCACCAGGCGCCCCACCCGCTGGCCGCGCGCGTCGCGCAGCGCCTGCACGATGTCGTCGGGCCCCTCCGGCGCGGGCGCCTCGGACTCGACCGAGGTGGCCACGCGCGTGATGGCCTCGACCTCGCCGCGCGCGTCGACCTCGACGGTGACGGCGCGCGCCTCGAAGAGCCGCAGCGCCTCGACCGCGATGGCCGCGACCATCTCCTCGAGGGTGGCGCAGGCGTGGATGCGCTCGCTGCACTCGACCAGCGCGTGCAGCCGCTCGGCGTGCCTCGTCAGCACGTCGCGCGCGTCGCGCTCGCGGCGCCGCAGGTCGTGGGCGCGCGTCGCCTGCACGACGGCCCGCGCGAGGTGCCCGTGGGCGAGCTGGGACTTCGGGAGGTAGTCGGCCGCGCCGCGCTTGAGCAGGTCGGCGGCGAGCATCTCGTCGCCGTGGCCGGTGAGCACGATGGCGGGCGCGGTGACGCCGAGCGACGCGGCGAGGTCGATCACCTGCTGGCCGTCGCTGCCGGGGAGGAAGTAGTCGACCAGGAGGCAGTCGTAGACCCCGTCGGCGAGGGCGGCGCGGGCGCCCTCGAGGTCGGCGACCTCGACGGCCTCGACGGTGAGGCCGCCCTGCTGGAGCGCGCGGCGGGCGGCGGCCCGGTCGGCGGCGTCGTCGTCGACCAGCAAAAGGCGCAGCGGCCGGTCGACGCGGTGGGTCTGTGGGTCGGACATCGCGTCGATGGAGTCCGCATTTGAAGCGGGGCTGTCAAGTTGCGCGCGGCCCGCCACCGCGGCGGTCGCGCGGGCCCGTTCCCGACCGCACCCGTGCGGCGAGAATGAGACCCGCGCGCCGTTGACAGCACTTGGGATTCGCGCTTTCCATGGTCAGCGCAGGTGGCACCGACCCGAACGCTCTCGACGGGTGCGAGTTGATAGACGACTCGCACGTGACGCACGAACCCGCCGCGGAGGTCCGCACCCTCGAGGGCAAGCTGCGCGCGCTCGCGACGGCCTCGCGGGCCTTCGCCGAGGAGGCGGGCGACTACGGGGCGCTGCTCGACCTGGTGGCGCGGGTGGCGGGCGACCTCGGCGGCGACGGCTGCGTGCTGCGGCTGCTCGAGCCCGGCGGCGCGCTCGCGCCCGCGGCCGTGCACCTGCCGCTCGACGGGCGCATCGCCGACGTCGACGAGGCGGCGCTGGTGGCGGCGGCGTACCCGGTGACGGCGCCGGCGGACGTGCGGCGGGTGGTCGAGACGGGCGTGGGCATGGTCGTGCCGCGGCCCGACCTCGAGGCGCTGCGCGCGACGGCGCGCGCCGGGGTGATGCGCGCGCACGAGGCCGTCGGGGTGCACAGCGTGATGCTGGTCGCGCTGCGGGCGCGGGGCGAGGCGCTGGGCCTCCTCGAGCTGCTGCGCTTCGAGCCGTCGGCGCCGCCCTTCGGCGAGCTCGACCTCGCGCTGGCCCAGGGCCTGGCCGACCACGCGGCGACGGCGATCCTCAACGCGCGGCTGCTCGCGTCGTCGGGGCGCGACGTGGCCGAGCGCGAGCGCGCCGAGGCGGCGCTGCGCAAGACCGAGGAGCAGCTGCGCCACGCGCAGAAGATGGACGCCATCGGCTCGCTCGCGGGCGGCGTCGCGCACGACTTCAACAACCTGCTGTCGGTGATCCTCAGCTACACGAGCCTGGTGCTGGAGGAGCTCAGCCCGGGCGACCCGATCCGGTCGGACATCGAGGAGGTGAAGCGGGCGGGCGAGCGCGCGGCCGAACTCACGCGGCAGCTGCTGGCGTTCAGCCGGCAGCAGGTGCTCCAGCCGCGCCTGCTCGACCTCGGCGTGGTCATGGCGGGGATGGAGAAGATGCTGCGCCGCCTGCTGGGCGCGGCGGTCGAGCTGTCGCTGCTGACCTTCACCCGCGTCGGGGCGGTCTACGTCGACGCGGGCCAGGTCGAGCAGATCGTGATGAACCTGGTGATCAACGCGCGCGACGCGATGCCCGGCGGGGGCCTGCTCTCGATCGAGACGCGCGACGTCGAGCTCGACGCCGCCTACTCGGCGCGGCACCACGGCGTGACGCCGGGCCCCTACGTGATGCTGGCCGTGACCGACAACGGCAACGGCATGGAGCCCGCGACCCGCGAGCGCATCTTCGAGCCCTTCTTCACGACGAAGGAGAAGGGGAAGGGCACCGGGCTCGGGCTCGCGACGGTGTTCGGCATCGTCAAGCAGAGCGGCGGGCACATCTGGGTCTACAGCGAGCCCGGCAAGGGGACGACGTTCCGGATCTACCTCCCGCGCAGCGGCGATCCGGTGCGGCCGGTGTCCGTGGCGCCGCCGCCCCTCGGCACGCTCCGCGGCGCGGAGACGGTGCTGCTCGTCGAGGACGACGACCAGGTGCGCGCCCTCGCCCGCGCGGTGCTCGGCCGCAACGGCTACAACGTGCTCGAGGCCCAGAACGGCGGCGAGGCCCTGCTCATCTGCGAGCAGTACAAGGCCCGCATCCACCTGCTGCTCACCGACGTGGTCATGCCGCGCATGAGCGGCAAGCAGCTCGCCGAGCGCGTGGGCCCGCTGCGGCCCGACATGCGCGTGCTTTACATGTCCGGGTATACCGACAACGCCATCGTGCACCACGGGGTGCTCGACTCGGGGGTGGCCTTCCTCCAGAAGCCGCTGACGCCCGACGCCCTGCTGCGCCGGGTGCGGCAGGTGCTCGACGCGCGCTGAGCCTCGCCGCCCCCCGGGCGCTAGAGCCGCCGCCGCCGGCTGTGCTATCGCCCCGGCCATGTCCCTCGAGTGCGCCCACTGCGGAACCCGCTCCCCCGACGGCACCCCCCGCTGCCCCAAGTGCCTCCGGTCGACCAACCTCATCAGCGTGCCCGACGCCGCTCCCCCGAAGCCGCGGCGCGCCCACGTCGCCGTCACCGCCGGCGCCCTCCTCGCCGTCGCGCTCGGCGGCGGCGCCTGGCACACCCTCCGCTCGCGGCGCGCCCTCGACCGCGCGCGGCCCATCCCGACCGAGGTGCCGCCGCAG
>JAQBQI010000158.1 GCA_028287085.1 Myxococcaceae bacterium | reverse complement strand
ACGTCGCCGGGCGCGTCCCGCCCGACGACCACGTCCGCCGGGGCGACGTCGATCACGTCGACGGCGGGCGCGTCGACCGCGCCGGTGTCGGCCCTCGGGGCGTCGACCCCGGTGTCCTTCGCCGCCGTCCCCAGCCTGAACTCCTCGGTGGGAAAGCCACAACCCACGGCTCCAACGACCAGACCGACCACCAGGGACCTGCGCATTGTCTTCCGACCTCTCGACGCGTGACGTGTCTCTCTCAGTGGTACACGCACCGCACGGTGCGGCACCAAGGCAATCGCGCCCGGCCGTCCCGCGACGCAGCGCGGGCGGACGCGTGGTAGGAGCCGGGTCGATGGCCATCCAGTGGTACCCGGGGCACATGACGAAGGCGCGGCGGGTGCTCGCCGAGGTGATCCCGTCGCAGGACGTGGTCATCGAGGTGCTCGACGCGCGCATGCCGGCGGCGAGCGCCAACCCGGTGATCGCCGAGCTGCGGGGGGCGAAGCCCTGCGTGAAGGTGCTGAGCAAGAGCGACCTCGCCGACCCGGCGGTCACCGAGGCGTGGCTGGCGCACTTCGAGGCCGACCCGACGGTGCTCGCCATCGCCACCACGCCGGCGCGCACGGGCGACGCGCGCGCCCGCATCCCGGTGCTCTGCGAGAAGCTCTCGCAGCGCACCCGCGGCCCCGACAAGCCGCTGCGCGCGGTGATCGTGGGCATCCCCAACGTGGGGAAGTCGTCGCTCATCAACACGCTGATGGGCCGCAAGGTCACGCTGGTCAGCGACAAGCCCGCCGTGACCAAAGAACTCCAGCTGGTCACCCTCCCCAACGGGATGCTGCTCTCGGACAACCCCGGGCTGCTGTGGCCGAAGATCCAGGACGACGACGCGACGCTGCGGCTGGCGCTGGGCGGGGCGATCCCCGACACGGCGATCGAGTACCAGAGCGTCGGGCTCTTCGCGGCGGCGTACTTCCTGGCGGCGTACCCGGCGCTGGTCGTCGCGCGCTACAAGCTGAAGGAGACGCCCACCTCGCCGGGGGCGTTGCTCGAGGAGATCGGCCGCCGCCGCGGCTGCCTGCGCGCGGGCGGAACCATCGACCTCTACAAGGCCGCCGACATCCTGGTGCACGAGTTTCGCACGGGCACCCTCGGGCGCATCAGCCTGGAGTCGCCGCCGACGGCGTAGCCCGGTGACGGCCGCCGCGGCGGCGCGCTACAAGGGCGGCGAGGGGTGACGTCGCCATGCGGGTCGTGAACGGTCGTCGGTGGGTGCGCGTGGCGCTGGTGGCGGGCGTCGCGGCCGCGTTCACGTCGCGGGGCGAGGCGCAGCAGGGGGTGGCGGTCGACGTCGAGGCGTCGCCCTACGGAGGGAGCACCAGCGGGCGCCTCCCGCCGAGCGGCGTGTGCGCGTACTCGCCGCGGGTCGGCACGGCCTTCGGCGGGCTCGGCGCCCGCGCCCGGGTGCGCCTGATGGACGACGGCAACGACCGCCACCACGGCCTGGCCGTCACCGCGCAGGCCGCCGTCGAGGCCCAGTCCCACACCCTGCTCGCGCCCGGCAGCGACGGCCAGGTGAACATCCCGCGCGACCAGGCCATGGCCGGGGGCTCCCTCGCGGTGGGCTACGACTGGCGCTACGTCGGCCTGCAGCTCGGGGTCGGCGCGCGCGAGTACCACGACAACCCCGACTCGCCGTGCACCACGGCGACGGGCGCCCCATCGTGCATCCGCGCCGCGCAGTACACGTCGACCCGCGCGCTGTTCTACCCCGACGTCGCGCTGCGGGTCGGCCGCGCCGCCGGGTTCCACGTCGACGCCGGCTTCGGCGCGTACACCCCGGCGGTGCTCCTGCGGCCGGCCGGGTTCATGTCGCTGGGCTACGCCACGAACGCCGGGCACGAGCTGGCCATCCGCTGCAGCGCCCAGGCCGTCGGCAGCGGCGACTTCTCGCCGCGCATCGACCTCTCGGGCGCCTGGCCGATCGGCCGCCGCGTGATCGTCGGCGCGGGCGTCGCCGCGGTGAGCAGCGAGCGCCGCGTTGACGTCGACGGCCGCGCGTCGGTCACGCTGCGCTTCGGGCCGTAGCCGCGGCCCCGGGGTTCGCCGTCGCCAGAAGGCTGCGGCGTCGCGGTCGGTCAGCGCCCGCGCAGGGCGTCGATCACCTCGCCCGCGGCGCGCAGGCCGGAGAGCGCGCCGCCCTCCATGAAGCCCTGCCACTCGTAGAACGAGCTGGTGTGCTCGCCCGCGAAGTAGAGGTTGCCGACGGGCTTCGCCTCGTTGTCGGCGATGGTCGTGAAGTACCCGAGGGCGTTGGCGGAGTAGCTGCCGAGCGCGTCGGGGTTGCGCGGCCACGCCTCGAGGTGGGCCACCACGGCCCCGCGCGCGTCGCGCCGCGCGGCCGCCCGCGCGCCGGGGACGACCCGGTCGTAGTCGGCGAGGAAGAGCTCGGCCTCGGCCTGGGTGCGCGCCGGGTCGAGCCGCGCGCCGAGCGCGCCGCCGGTGTAGTCGGTGATCACGCCCGCGGTCGCGCTCGCGCGGGAGGGGTTGGTCTCCCAGCCGCTCTGGAAGTTCGCGAGGTCGCTGTAGGCCGCGCCGTTGTTGCCCTGCGCCGCCCACGGGCGCGACGTGAAGCCCACCATCAGCTTCGCGTTGGTGCCGTAGCGGAACTCCCGGATGGCCCGCAGCTTCCACGCGGGGAGCGCGAGGCTCGCGTGGAGCTCGACCCCGCGCAGCACCGAGAAGGGCACCGTGATGACCGCGGCGTCGTGGGCGCGCACGACCGTGCGCGAGCCGGCGCGGAAGGTGAGCTCGACCCGGCCCGCGGCGGTGCGGGCGACGCGCACGAGGCGCTGCCCGAGCGCGGCGGGGCGCGCGAGGCTGGCGTGGAGGCCCCGCACGATGCCGTCGTTGCCGCCGACGACGTGGAAGCGCTCGTCGCTGAAGATGCCGTAGGGCTGGAAGCGGCTGCGCCGGTCGGCGTGGATGAAGTTCAGGAAGGCGAGGCAGCTCTGCTCTCCGATCGGGATGCCGTACTCGATGGTGTACGTCTGGTCGATCACCTGGCGGATGAGCCGGCCCGCGCCGCGCGTCTCGAGGTACTCGGCGAGCGAGACGCGGTCGAGCGCGGCGTCGGCCGGGGTGAAGTCGTCGGCCGTGGGCTCGCCGACCGCGCGCAGGTCGTCGCGCATGCGGGCCACGAGCGCGCGGTACTCGTCGACGACGGCCGACTCCGGGTGGCGGACGCCGTCGAAGTAGTAGAAGACCTCGCCGGGCAGCTTGGCGAGGCTCTCCAGGGGGAGGCCGAACTCGCGCGCCCAGCCGCGCATCGTCGCGTGCCCGGTGTCGATGAGCTCGCCGCCGCGCTCGACGGTCTGCCCCGGGAAGCGGTCGGACAGCGACCAGACGCGCCCGCCCACGCGCTCGGCGGACTCGTAGAGGGACACCGTGACGCCCGCGCGCTCGAGCTCGCGCGCGCAGCCGAGGCCCGCCACGCCGGCCCCCACCACCGCCACGTCGCCGGCCACGCGCACGGCGCCGACGGCGCCGAAGGCGCGACCGACGCCCTCCGCC
>JAQBQI010000147.1 GCA_028287085.1 Myxococcaceae bacterium | reverse complement strand
GCGCGACCGGAGTGGGCGGCGTGGGTGGCGGCGCGACGCGCACGGGCGGCGGCGCGGGGGCGACGGCGGCGGGGGCGCGCAGCACGATGGCGGCGACGACGGCGAGCAGCACCGCGATGACGGCGAGCAGCGCGACGGTGAGGCGCGAGTGGGTCGGCGGGGGCGGGGCGGGCGCCGGGGTCGAGGTGACCGGGCGCACCGACGCGCCCGAGGGGTTCGAGCGCGGGGCGTCGTCGGGGTCGTCGGCGGCGAGCCCGTCGGCGAGCTGCTTGCCCTGCGCGAGCGCCTCCTGCTGCGAGCTGAGGCGCTCGGCGAAGAGCATCTGCATCCACTCGCCGAAGGCCACCGAGGAGAGGGCGATGTGCTCGGCGTGCACCACGCGCACGAGGTCGGACTGGAGCTCGCGCGCCGTCGCGTAGCGGGCGTTGCGGTCGAAGGCGAGGGCCTTCGTGATGACCGCGCCGAGGGCGGGCGAGATGCGCGCGTTGACCGCCGAGGGGGAGGGGTACTTGCCGTCGAGGATGAGCTGCAGCGTCTCGGCGTCGTTGGCCCCGCGGAAGAGGCGCCGCCCGGTGCAGAGCTCGAAGAGGATGATGCCGAGGGAGAAGATGTCGCTGCGGGCGTCGAGCGGTTCGCCGCGCGCCTGCTCGGGGGACATGTACGGCAGCTTGCCCTTCACCTTGCCCGCGCCGGTGTCGGGCAGCGGGCCGGTGTGGATCACCCCCGAGGAGAAGCCCGTGTCGCCGCCGACGGTGGCCTCGGCGTCGTGCGAGAGGCGCGCCTTGGCGATGCCGAAGTCGACGACCTTCACGTCGCCGGTGAAGGTCACGAGGATGTTCTGCGGGGAGATGTCGCGGTGCACGACGGCGAGGGGCACGCCGTGGAGGTCGCGCTGCTCGTGCGCGTAGGCGAGGCCCGCGGCGGCGCCGACGCCGATGGCGAGGGCGTGCTCCAGGGGGAAGTCCTTGACGCTCTTCGGGCGCATCGCGCGCACGATCGAGCGGAGGTCCTCGCCGTGGATGTGCTCCATCGCGATGAAGTACTCGCCCTCGGCCTGGCCGACGTCGAAGGTGGTCACGATGTTGGGGTGCGAGAAGGTCGCCGCGATGCGCGCCTCCTGCAGCAGCATCGTGATGAACGACTGGTCGCGCCCGAGCTCGGGGAGGATGCGCTTGATGACCACCAGCCGCTCGAAGTTGGCGAGCGAGCGGTGGAGGGCGAGGTACAGCTCCGCCATGCCGCCGCTGGCGAGGCGGCGCAGCAGCGTATAGCGCCCGAAGCGCCGCGGCATCACCTCGGTCGGCCCGGCGCGCGACGGCTCCTCGGCGGCCTCGGTCACGACCCGCGCCTCAATGGGATCCGCCGCGGTTGAAGCAGGGGATGAGCAGGCCGGTGTCGGGGTCGGTGACGCCGCAGCGGCGCGGGGTGGCGTGGGTCGGGTTCGGCGGCGGGTTGGGCGCCGTGCGCACGCGGGGCGCGTCGGAGGCGAGGGAGATGCTCACCGGCGCCATCGCCTCGGAGGGGGTGACCTCGACGCTGCCGCGCCGGCCCGCGCGCGAGGCGACGAGCCGCATCGCGACGCTGGCCGGGACGTGCTCGGTGCACGGCGTCGTGCAGGTGAAGCTGACGCCGTTGCCCGCGATGGGCGTCCCGGTGACCTGCGCGCCGGCCGGGGTGGTGACCACCAGCATCGTGACGAGCGTGTGCGCGGGCGCGGCGGGCGGCGCGACGGGCGGCGCGGGCGTGGACGGCACGACGGCCGGGTTGACCGCCGGCGGTGTCACCGCGGTCGGGGTCGTGCTCGGGGCGCGCGGCCGCGGGACCAGCACGGCCGGCATGGAGGGCTGCGGGTTGGGGTTGCTCTGCGTGCCGAGGGCGAACGCGAGGGCGATGGCGCCGACGACGAGCACGACGGCCACGGCGATGACGGCCACGAAGGAGCGGGGCCTGGGGCGGTCGCCCTCCATCGAGCCGGCGGCGCCGACCGACTGCGCCCAGCGCGCGGTGCTGTCGGGGCCCGCGGACCCTTGGCCCTGCTGGCCGAGCAGCGGCGCGTGGGTCGGGCCGCGCAGCACGTTGGTCGAGGAGTAGTCGCCGACGGGCGCCGAGGTGCGCGCGCCCTGGCGCACCCGCACGAGGTCTTCGGAGAACTCGGCCATCGAGGCGTAGCGCTGGTTCGGGTCCTTCGCGAGGGCCTTGAAGATGACGGCCGCGAACTCGGGGGTGACGGTGGTGTCGGGGTTGAGGTCGGCGATGGCGGGCGGCGCCTCGAACATGTGCTGCGTGAGCACGCCCATGAAGGTGTCGCCCACGAAGGGCACCCGCCCCGCGAACATCTCGTAGAGGATCACCCCGGTGGCGTAGACGTCGACGCGGTGGTCGATCTGCTTCCCCGAGGCCTGCTCGGGGGACATGTACTCGGGCGTGCCGAAGATCATCCCGGTGCGGGTGAGCTTGCGGGTGTTCTCGCCGGCCGAGTCCTTCATCTGGGCGATGCCGAAGTCGACGATCTTCACGACCTCGCGCCCCTCGTTCGTGTTCAGCAGGAACACGTTCTCGGGCTTCATGTCGCGGTGCACGACGCCGAGCGAGTGGGCCGCCGAGAGGGCGCGGCAGATCTGCACGGCGATGTCGGTCGCGCGCTCGACCGTGATGGCGTCGCCCTTCTGGAGCACGTCGGCGAGGTCGGTGCCGACGAGGAGTTCCATCGCGATGTAGTAGCTGCCGGCCTCGGTCTTCCCGTAGTCGGTCACGTCGAGCACGTTCTCGTGCTTGATGCGCGCGGCCGACTTGGCCTCCTGGGTGAAGCGCGCGACGACGTCCTGCCGCTTGGAGAAATCCTCCTTGAGCACCTTCACCGCGACGGCCTTCTCGAGGCGCTCGTCGATGGCCTGGTACACGAGCCCCATCCCGCCCTCGCCGAGGCGCCGGATGATGCGGTAGCGCCCCGCGATGGTCTGCCCGCAGAGGTCGGGCTCGTCGTGCTCGCCGCCGAAGTCGCCCGGGTCGGCCTGCTTCGCGGCCTCGGGCGGGGGCGGCGGCGTGGTGTCGGCGCCCAGCATCGAATCGGGCACGTGGGGCGGCGCCGCGGCGCCGTTGGTCGGCGTCGGGCGGCGCGGCGCGAGCGGGCGCCCGGGACTGAAGCCGCGGTTGTTCTCCGGCGGTCGCGCGGGGCCGTCGGGGGGGTAGCTCACCGCGAAGATGGGCGCGGCGACGGCGAGCGTGGGGCTGTCGGCGTAGGGGTCGAGGGGCCCGCCCGGGACGTAGTCGTCTTCGTCGGGCGCGCGCTGCGGTAACTGCGGCGTGATCTCGACCTCGCGGGTGAGGCCGTCGGCGGGGGTCTGATCGGCGAGGCGGTCGATGGCGATGGCGAGGGCGGCGTTGGAGGCGACGTTGCGCGCGCCGGTGGGGCGCGGGGTCGCCGTGCGCAGCGCGCTCGAGCCGAGGGCCGAGCCGCGCCCCGACGAGAGCGTCATGCCCGGCGACTTCATCGTCGACGACCCGATGCTGGCCTTGAGTGGGCTCCCGTCCCGCGTGCAAAAGACGACGCCCTCGTCGTACTCGCTGTTGCACTTGGGGCAGAACTTCATGGGGTCATCGCGCGGACCACCGACCGCCAACCGCGCCGTACGACGCTAGCATCGCGCTGGTTTGGGGGTCAATCGAACGGACCGCGGCGCCCGTGATAGTTTCGCGCGGTGTCAGTCGTCGCGTTGCTGCCGCCAGAGGTGGCCAATCAGATCGCCGCCGGGGAGGTGGTCGAGCGCCCCGCCTCGGTGATGAAGGAGCTCGTCGAGAACGCCCTCGACGCGGGCGCCACCACCATCACGGTCTCCATCGACGGCGGCGGCCTCGCGCGCGTCGCGGTCACCGACGACGGCGCGGGCATGAGCGCCCCCGACCTCGCCCTCGCGCTGCTGCGCCACGCGACCAGCAAGATCCGCTCGGCCGACGACCTCGTCGGGGTCGGCACCTACGGCTTCCGCGGCGAGGCGCTGCCCTCGATCGCGTCGGTGTCGCGCACGCGGGTGACCTCGCGCGCCCGCGGCACCGACGAGGGCAACGAGGCGCTCGTCGAGGGCGGCGCCCCGGCGGTGCTGCGCCCCGCGGGCTGCGCCGAGGGCACCACCGTCTGCGTCGAAGACCTCTTCTACAACACCCCCGCGCGCCGGAAGTTCATGCGCACCCCGCAGACCGAGGGGGCCGCCTGCGCCGACGCCCTGGTGCGTCTCGCCGTGCCGAAGCCCGAGGTGCGCTTCGTGCTGCGCCGCGACGGCAAGGTGGTGCGCGAGTTTCTGCGCCACGCCGACGTGGCCGCGCGGGTGCGCGAGCTGCTCCCCGACGAGCCCCTCGCCGAGCTGCGCGGGTCGCGCGGCAAGGTGCGCGTCGTCGGCCTGCTGGGGCCCCCCGAGCGCGCGCGCAGCGGCGCCTCGCACCTGATGCTCTACGTCAACGGCCGCCACGTGAAGGACCGGCTCCTGCTGCGCGCGGTGGCCCAGGCCTACGGGTCGACCCTGGAGTCGGGGCGCTACCCCGCCGGGGCCGTGCTGGTGGAGGTTCCCCCCGAGGACGTCGACGTCAACGTGCACCCGCAGAAGACCGAGGTGCGCTTCGCCTCGCAGGGGCAGGTCTTCGAGGCCGTGATGACCGTGCTCCGCGACGCCGCCGCGACCGCGCCGTGGGCCCTCGCCGCCACCCGCCCGCGCGACTTCTGGACCGACCACCTCTCGCCCCGCCCCGCCCCGCCGGCGACCGACACCTTACCCGAGTTGGTAAGATCTGCCCCGCCGCAGTCACCGCGCGAGACCGCCCGCCCGCTGCCGCTGTAGTCCCAGGGGCTCGCGGCCTTCGTCTCGGCGCCGCCCGACGCGGCCGACCCGTGGGCCCGCCTCGCCGCGGCGCCCTACGGCCCGGCCTCCTACGCCGACGCGGCCCGCGCCTCGGCGGTCCCGGCGGTGGGCGAGGGGCGGGCGGTCGACGCCGCCGCCGTGCGCAGCGAGCTGCACGGGTCGAGCTTCGGGGCGCTGCGCTACGTGGGCCAGCTGCGGCGGATGTTCCTGGTGTGCGAGGGCGAGAACGGGGTGGTCATCCTCGACCAGCACGCGGCGGCCGAGCGCGTGACCTTCGAGCGGCTGCGCCGGGCCTACGTCACCCGCAGCGTGCCCATGCAGCCGCTGCTGGTGCCCGAGCGCATCGAGCTGGCCGCCGACGAGGTCGCCCTCGTCGAGGAGCGCGCCGAGGAGCTCCTCTCCGTCGGCCTCGACCTCGCCCCGCTCGGGCCCACCACCGTGGCCGTGCGCGCGGTGCCCGCCATTCTCCTGCGGGCCGACCCGCGGCGGCTGGCGCGCGACCTCGTCTCCGAGCTGGCCCGCCAGGGCAACGACTTCAGCAAGGCCGTCGACCTCGTGCTCGCCACGATGGCCTGCCACGGCTCGGTGCGGGGCGGCGACGAGATGGCCCCCGAGGAGGTGCGCGCGCTGCTCGGCGCCCTCGACACGGTGGACTTTGCCGGGCACTGCCCGCACGGGCGGCCGGTGGTCTTCACGCTGCGCTGGGGGGAGCTCGAACGGAAGGTCGGCCGCTGACGCGGTGACGACCCTCCGCGGGGGGGGGGCGAACGATCAGGTGGGGGAGGGGTCGTTCGGCGCGGCGCCGGGGGCGCCGTGGCAGTCCTTGTACTTCTTGCCCGAGCCGCAGGGGCAGTTCTCGTTGCGGCCGATCTTCGGCGCGCGGGTGCGCACCGCCTGGAGGTTCTCCGCGGGCGGCGCGCCCTCGCTGGTCGCCGTCTCGGTGCCAGGGAAGGTCGCGTCGACCACGTCGCTCGGCGGGGCCGAGGCGCGCGTCGCCGTCGCCGTCTGCACCGCGGCGCCGCTGCGGCTCTTCGGGGCGCGGGCCCGCACGGCCTGCACCTTCGAGGGGTCGAGCCCCAGGCTCGCGAGCGCCGAAACCAGGTCGGCCTCGGAGCCCTCGTCGACGCCCGAATCGCCCGCGTGCGTGGCGACCATGCGGCGCTGGCGCTCCTCGTAGCGGCGGGCCTCCTGCACCTCCATCTGCGCGAGCTCTTCCTCGCGGCGCACCTGGATGTGGAAGAGCTTCGTCAGCACCCCCGCGTTCACCGACTGCATCATCGCGGTGAACATGTCGAAGCCCTCCTTCTTGTACTCGAGCTTCGGGTCGCGCTGGCCGAAGCTGCGCAGCCCGATGCCGTCGCGGAGGTGCTCCATGTTCGTGAGGTGGTCCATCCACGCGCGGTCGACCTCCTCGAGCATCAACGACTTGAACGCCCGCAAGATGAGCTCGGGCTCCGCGTCGCCTTCGCGGGCGTCGAAGATCTTCTCGGCCTGCGCGTAGAGCGCGCGGGCGAGCTCCTCGCGGCCGCCCGCGACGGTGTCCATGTCGAGGGCCTTCTCGCCGAAGCGCTCGTTGAAGAGCGAGCCGATGGCCTCGAGGTTCCACTCGTCGCGCGAGGTGTTCTCGGGGGCGTGCTTCTCGATGTCGCGCGCGATGACCTCGTCGGTCAGGTCGAGCACGCGCTCGCGCTGCATCTGCAGCGAGCGGGCGATCTCCTCGACGAGCTTCTTGTGCGCCGCCTTGGGGTCGCCCGCGAGCTTCGCGAGGTCCACCCGCGCGCCGAAGTAGTGGTAGACCTCCATGCCGAGGCGCTCGGGGTCGAAGCCCTCCATCTCGTCGAGCGTGGTCGGCGGGCGCGCGCCCGCGGGCACCGGGAAGTGCCGCATCATCGCGTCGAGCACCTCGCCCAGGCGCGCGAGCGTCGCCTCGTCCCACTCGCGCGGGGCGACCGTCGGCGCGGCGTCGCTGTCGTCGGCGTGCACCTCGCGGGTGTAGATGCCCAGCAGCACCTCCTTGCGCAGCTTGTAGACCGCCTTGCGCTGCTGGTTCATCACGTCGTCGTACTCGAGCACGTTCTTGCGCTGGTCGAAGTTGCGGGCCTCGACCTTCTTCTGCGCGTTCTCCACCGAGCGCGTCACCCAGGGGTGCTCGATCGGCACGTCCTCCTCCATCCCGAGGCGGTCCATGATCGACTGCACGCGCTCGCCCGCGAAGATGCGCATGAGGTCGTCCTCGAGCGACAGGTAGAAGCGCGAGCTCCCGGGGTCGCCCTGCCGGCCCGCGCGCCCGCGCAGCTGGTTGTCGATGCGCCGCGACTCGTGCCGCTCGGTGCCGATGATGTGCAGCCCGCCGGCGCCCACCACCTCCTCGCGCTCCTTCTCGCAGCGCTCCTTGTACTGGGCGATGAGCGCGTCGAGCTCGGCGACGTGCTCCTCCGAGGTCGGGTCCTTGCGCGAGAGGATCATCTCGGCCTTGGCGAGCATCTCCGCGTTGCCGCCGAGGATGATGTCGGTGCCGCGGCCCGCCATGTTGGTCGCGACGGTGACCGAGCCCTTGCGGCCCGCCTGCGCGACGATGAAGGCCTCGCGCTCGTGCTGCTTCGCGTTGAGCACCTCGTGCTTGATGCCGCGCTTGCGCAAGAGCGACGCGATGGCCTCGGACTTCTCCACCGAGACCGTGCCCACCAGCGAGGGCTGGCCGCGCTCGACGCTGTCGGCGATCTCCTCGACCACCGCCTTGAACTTCTCGCGCTCGGTCTTGTAGACGAGGTCGTCGTAGTCCTTGCGCTGGATGTTCCGGTTGGTCGGGATCTGGAGCACCTCGAGCTTGTAGATCTTGTGCAGCTCCTCGGCCTCGGTCTCGGCCGTGCCGGTCATGCCCGAGAGCTTCTTGTAGAGCCTGAACAGGTTCTGGAAGGTGATCGTCGCCATCGTGCGGTTCTCTTCGCGCACGCGGACGTGTTCCTTCGCCTCGACGGCCTGGTGCAGCCCGTCGCTCCAGCGGCGGCCCGAGAGCACGCGGCCCGTGAACTCGTCGATGATCAGCACCTCGCCGGCGCCGCTGACCATGTAGTTCACGTCGCGCTTGTAGAGCGTGCTCGCGCGCAGGCACTGCTGGAGGATGTGCAGCTCCTCGATGTGCGCGGGGTCGTAGAGGTTCTTCACCTTGAGGCGCCGCTGGGCCTCGTCGATGCCCTCGTCGGTGAGCGACACCGAGTGGGCCTTCTCGTCGACCACGTAGTGCTCGTCGCGCCGCAGGTACGGGATCACCTTGGTGACCTCGCCGTAGAGGTGCGTGCTGGTCTCGCCCTGCCCCGAGATGATCAGCGGCGTGCGCGCCTCGTCGATGAGGATCGAGTCGACCTCGTCGATGATCGCGAAGTTCAGCTCGCGCTGCGCGCAGTCGTAGACCGAGAACTTCATGTTGTCGCGGAGGTAGTCGAAGCCGAACTCGTTGTTCTGGCCGTAGGTGATGTCGGCCCGGTAGGCGGCCTTCTTCTCCCGGTCGCTCTGGCTGTTGACCACCACGCCGACCTCCAGGCCCAGCGAGCGGTGGATGCGCCCCATCCACTCCGAGTCGCGGGTCGCGAGGTAGTCGTTGACCGTGACGATGTGCACCCCTTTGCCCTCGAGGGCGTTGAGGTAGCTCGCGAGCGTCGCGACCAGGGTCTTGCCCTCGCCGGTCTTCATCTCCGAGATCATCCCGCGGTGCAGCGTGACGCCGCCGATGAGCTGCACGTCGAAGTGCCGCATGTTGAGCACCCGGCGGCCCGCCTCGCGGCACACCGCGAAGGCCTCGGGCAGCACCTTGTCGAGGTGCTCGCCGTTGCCCACGCGCTCCTTGAAGGCGACGGTCTTGCCGCGCAGCCCGTCGTCGGAGAGCTCGCGCATCTTCGGCTCCAGGTCGTTGATGGCGGCCACCAGCGGGCGGATCTTCTTCAGCTCGCGCTCGTGCTTCGTGCCAAACACCTTCTGGAGCAGCCAGGGGATCATCGAATGGTTCCTTCTGTTTCGCGGGGAGCACCGCAGTGGGTCGTCGTGCATCGGCACAACCCGAGCCACCGCCGGACTCTTCCGGGCGCGAAGTCATAGTCCACCCCCGCCCCCCCGACAACGCCCGGAATCAGCGACGGTCGCGCGGTGCGGGCGTCGGCGTTCAGGCGAGGGCGGTCGACATCGCCGCGAAGAGGGCGCGCGCGGTGTCGCGGTCGGGCATCCCCGCGACCGCCACCAGCGAGGGGTCGACCGGCGCGTCGAGCTCGCCCAGCAGCGACGCCGCCGCCGCG
>JAQBQI010000145.1 GCA_028287085.1 Myxococcaceae bacterium | reverse complement strand
CGGGAGCCACGGCGCGGCGGCGGCCATGAGCGCGAGGGGGGCGAGCGCGGCGAGGGCGGGTCGGGCGACGGTCGGCGCGAGCGGGCGGTGCATCCGGTGGACGGAGAGGATAGTCAATCGGTGGGGTCTTGCGGCATGTTCCGCCGCGTTGCGCGGACGTGGACATCGATCGATCGGCTGGGTGGCGCTGGCCCTCGCGGCGGGCGCGGGCTGCGGCGCGCGTGTGGCCCCTCCCGTCCCCGCGTCGACCCCCGCGGCCGGCGTCGCGGGACTCTACTGGGGCCGCTGGCCCGAGGTGCCCGAGGGCATGCGCGTCGCGGTGTGGCTGCACGAGGACGGCGCCGTGCTGCGCGGGAGCTGGGACCTGCCGCCGTGGCACGGCGAGCTGGCCGCGCTGCGCGAGGGCGCGGGCTACGAGGGCGTGTGGCGCGAGGAGGGCACGGTGGCGATCCAGCAGTCGCGCGAGCGCCGGGTGCGGCTGACCCGCGACCCGCGCGACGGGGCCTTCCGCGAGCGGTCCCCGGAGGGTGAAGCCGTCACGCTCGAGCGGGCGGGCGCCCACACGTCGCGGCTGCGTCCGGGCCTCTGGCTCGGCCGCTGGACCGGCCTGCCCACCGGCGTCGCGGTGGAGACGCTGCTCACGCCGCTCGGCGCCGGCCGCTGGCGCGCGACCTACCGCTACCAGGACCGCGAGGGCTCCTTCGACGGCGACGAGTCGGCCACGGGGCTGGCGATCCGCTGGCGCGAGGTGTCGCCGCGCGACCAGATCGCGCGCGGCCGCGGGCACCTGCACCGCGACCTCCTGGGGCTGCGCGGCACCTACGGCGTCGAAGACAGCGAGGCGGGCACCGGGCTCTGGACGCTGGAAGCGTGGAGGGCGCCGTGAGCGACGAGACGCGGGCGCTGCTGCGGGTGCTGGTGGAGGGCGACGCGCGCGCCGTCGCAGAGGCGCTGCACGCCGACGTGGTCTTCGTGCAGGGCGACGGCACCGAGCACCGCGGGGCCGACGTGGTCGTGGCGATGTTCGAGCGCGGCGACGACGGCGCGCGTTACGCCGTGGTCGCGGCGGAGGGGGCGTCGGTGCGGGTCGAGCTTACGGTGATGGGTATGCCCGGGGCGGTGCGCTTCACGCTGCACGGCGCCGCGGAGTCGGGGCGGCTGGTGGTGGTACGGGTCGAGGCCTGATCAGCGCTGGCCGGACGCGCGCTTCAGCGGCACGACCACGGCGCGGGCGCTGGCGGCGCGGGCCTCGGTCACGGTCGCGGTCGCGCGGGCGATCGAGAGCACCTTCATGTCCGGGTGGAGGGTCACCGCGTCGCGGCCGGCCTGGGCGGCGGTGCGCGTCTCGATCGTGACCGTGGTGGGCGCCGCGCCGAGATCGCGAAGCGGACGCATGACGACCTCGAAGCGGTGGGTCCAGATACCGGTCATTGCAGTGATTCCTCGGGTTGAAGGCTTGCTTGGACCATGCACGACGTGCACTGTTTTTGGAAGTGGAGCCCTGCCCGCGCGATCGCAAGTCCAAATAGGGAAAGGCGATGATCTTCCTGGGGAGATCATCGCCTTTCGAAGGCGTCCTTACCGCGTGGACCGTGGGACCGTAACGAACCCCTTGGACACGCCAAGGTGGGAGTCGGGTATCGCGATTTTAGGCTCCCCGGTGAAAGATCCGGGCCTGCACACCACCGTGAGGTTGACTCCCGATTCGTGTAGATAAAGCGGGATTCTATACGTATCCAGCACCTGTCTCGCAGAGGGACGTCCCCACCATGACCTCCCGCGGCGCAATCTTCAAGGCTGCCAGAAAAACTTCCTCGCGCGCATACTGACGCGCCCTTTGGGAGGGGCTGTGACTAGGGCGCGGTCGGCGCCTGGTGCACCGCCTCGGGCGACCACTCGCGCTCTCGCGCCGTGGTGAGGTCGGGCTCGCGGTCGTTGACCATCCACTCGACCTCGGAGCGGACGTCCTGGTCGGTGGGCGGCCAGTGCCCGTAGCGGGGCGCCTCGCCGGGGCCGGAGAAGTCGGTCCAGAAGGCCCCGCCCTCCTGCGCGTCGCGGGTGTCGAGGTGCACGAACACGCTGTTGGGGTAGTACCCGACGCCCGCGTCGGGGAGCGTCCGCGCGTAGTCGCGCACGTCCTCGTGGCGCACGCCGCGGAGGCGCAGGTCGAGCGCGCGCGCGTGGGCGTGGCGGCTCCTCCCCTCGCCCGGCCGGTAGCCCGAGACGATCTCCGCGACGCGCCCCGGGAAGCGGTCGAAGAGGCCCTGCATCAGCTGGATGACCCGCGGGTGCAGCACGCGCGCGTTGCGGGTCAGCATGATCACCGGGTCGTGGGTGAGGGCGTCGCGCGCGACGCTGGGCACCGCCCCGCGGGAGCGCGAGCGGGCCCGCGCGCGGGGGGCCGTCTCGTCGGCGAGCGAGAGCCCCGCCGCGGGGGCGACGCGGCGCAGCTCGCGGACGGCCGCGTCGACGTCGAACTCGGTGAAGCGCCCGGGCTGCGCGAGCAGCGAGACGGCCGCGAGCGCGGCGACGGTGGGCCGCCCGGTGCAGTCGGTGAGGGGCCCCGTCCAGGTGGGCATCTCGGCGTTGCGGAGGCGGCGCACCGTGACCACCGGGCGCAGGCAGAGCCGGGCGTTGCGGGCGCCGCGCGCGCTCTCGTCGACGGCCGCGGGCGCCCCCCGGCGGGCGCGCACCTCGACCCGGGGGAGGATCACCTCGT
>JAQBQI010000139.1 GCA_028287085.1 Myxococcaceae bacterium | reverse complement strand
AGCGCCCCGAGCGGCCGCGGCGGCTCGATCGCCGGGACGTGGGCCCGGCCGCACTGCCGGCTGGCCTCCTCGGCGATGCGCTCCCAGCGCTGCACCCGCGGCGCCCAGCGCTCGGGCTGCTCGCGCGGGATCGAGCGCGCCGTGAACACCGGCGCGATCGCCGCGACGCCGAGCTCGGTCGCCTGCCGCACGATGAGGTCCATCTTGTCGCCCTTGGGCACCCCCTGGATCCAGCGCACCCGCGCGCGGTCGGCGCCCACGCCCGCGACGGCGGGGCCCGTCCACGCGAGCACGACCTCGCCGCGCCCGACGCGGCCGACCTCCGCGGGCCGCTCGCGCCCTTCGCCGTCGAAGGCCGTCACCGGGTCGCCGACGCGCACCCGGGTGACCCGCACGAGGTGGTGGCCGCGGTCGCCGTCGAGCTCGAGCGACCCGCCGGCGCCGTCGAGGTCGGCCGGCGCCACCCGCACCCGCTCGCTCACGGCCGATGGAACTCCATCGAGATCCAGTCGCCCTCGCCCGCGACGTCGCCCGGCCGCAACCCCTGCGCGACGTAGGCCTCGGTGAGCATCGCCCGCTGCGTCGCGAGGATGCCCGACAGGATGAGCACGCCCCCCGGCGCGACCCGCGCCGCGACCTCGGCGGCGCCGGGCACCAGCACCACGGCCTCGATGTTGGCGACCACCAGCGTGGCGGTCTCGGGCACCACCTCGAAGCCCCCGACCCGCAGGTCGAGGCGGTCGGCGAAGCCGAGCATCGCGGCGTTCTCGGCGGCGCTCTCGACCGACTCGCGGTCGATGTCGCACGCGATGGCCCGCGGCAGCCCGTGCAGCACCGCGACGAAGGCCAGGATGCCGGAGCCGCACCCGAGGTCGAGCAGGAGCGAGTGCCGGCCGGAGAGCACCTCGCGCTCGACCTTCTGCGCGGCCAGGGTGGTCGAGGCGTGCTGCCCCGTCCCGAACGCGCGCCCGGGGTCGAAGCGCAGCAGCATGTCGGTCGCGAGCGGCTCGTACTCCGTCCACGAGGGCACCACCACGACGCGCTCGGTGATGCGGGTGGGCTGCCAGTGCTGCTTCCAGCCGTCGCGCCAGGCGTCGCCCACCACGAACTCCAGCCGCGCCTCGACGTCGGGGCCGAGGCTCGCCAGCGCGGCCCGCGCCACGGCCTCGTCGCCGAAGCTCGCGACCAGTGTGACGCCCCGCGCGCCGCCCTTGTAGAGGGTCGTGGCGTCGCGCTCCTCGATGCACTCCGCGCCGGCCATGCTCAGGCGCCCCAGCAGGGCGTCGGACTCGGCCGCGTCGGTCTCCACGATCACCAGCGGAAAGCTTGGGTCACTCATCGCGGCGCGACCCTAGTCGCCGCGGGTCCCGCGCCGCAAGGCCCGCCCGCGCCCGTCGATCGCTCGCGCCGCTACGGCGAACCGCGATAAGGTCCGCCGATCATGACCGGTGACGCAGCGGAAATCCCGATCCCAGAAGCGCTCCGCGCGCAATACCGGGTGAGCTTCATTCGCTTCCAGAGCCCCACCGCGGCGCTCTTCGAGGGGGTCGACCCCGAGCACGGGCGCACCGTGCTCGTGAAGGTCATGCGCCCCGACCCGACGACCTCGCCCGCCGACCGCCAGCGCGTGCGCCGCGAACTCCAGAAGCTCGTGCAGGTGCGCCACCCCACGCTCGTCCCCATCGTCGACCTCGGCGAGGAGGACGACCTCACCTGGATCGTGCGCCCCTTCGTCGTCGGCGAGACCCTCGCCGAGCGCATCGCGGCGCGCGGCCGACTGTCACCCGTCGAGGCCGCCACCCTCGGGCTGCACCTCGCCGCCGGGCTCGGCGAGCTGCACCGCCACGGCCTGCTGCACCGCGACCTGCGCCCCGGCCACGTGCTGCTCGGCCACGACGGCGGCGTCTACCTCATCGACGCCGGCCTCGGCCGCACCTTCGTGGCGCCCGACGGCCGCGCCCTCGTCGGGTGCCCCGGGTACGCCGCCCCCGAGGCGATCCTCGGCCGCCTGATGAGCTTCCGGTCGGACCTCTACGGCCTCGGCGCGGTGCTCTACGAGGCCCTCTCGGGCATGCCGCCGTACATGGCCCTCGACCCGCGACGGATGATGCAGCTGCAGTGCGAGGCCGACCCCGAGCCCCTCGACCCGTCGGTTCCGCCGGCGCTCGCGCGGCTGGTGAGCACCCTGCTCGCGCGCGACCCGCGCGAGCGCCCGATGAGCGCGCAGGTCGTCGAGCGGCAGCTCGAGCCGATGGTCCCGTCGATTCCGCCGGCGCCGATCGAGGCCGACATAGAGCTCGGCGAGCGCACCCTGATGACCGACGCGGCCGACGGGTTCATCAGCCCGGAGGGTCTGGTCTTCGAGCCGCCGCCCCCGGCGCCCTTCCGCGTCGAGCCGCCGCCCCCCACCTTCCGCGCCCCGACGCCCGCGGCGCCGCCGGTGAGCCGGGCGCCCACGCCCCCGCAAGCCGCGATCAAGCAGACCATGCTGGGCCTCGCGCCCGAGGCCGTGGGTCTCGCGGCCGCGCCGCCCGGGCGACCCTCGCCGGTCTCCGAGGGCCTCGATTTCGACGACGTCGTCGACACCAACCAGAACGAGGCGTCGCGCGTCTTCGGCATCCCCGCCACGCAGTCCGCGGGCGGCAGCGCGATTCCGCCGCTCTCCGCGGAGCCCGCCGCCGCG
>JAQBQI010000119.1 GCA_028287085.1 Myxococcaceae bacterium | reverse complement strand
ACTGCGGCGCGTGCGGCAACGCGTGCGCCGGCGGCCAGGCCTGCGTCGACGGCACGTGCCGGGTGACCTGCGCGGCGGGCCAGCGGGTCTGCGCCGGCGCGTGCGTCAACCCGAGCACCGACAACAGCCACTGCGGGGCCTGCGGCAACGCCTGCGCGGGCGGCACCCGCTGCGTGGCCGGGAGCTGCCAGTGCCCGACGGGGCAGGCCCTGTGCTCGGGCGCGTGCCGCGACCTGTCGGCCGACAACGCCAACTGCGGCGCGTGCGCGCGGGCCTGCGGGGCCGGCACGGTCTGCTCGGCCGGGGTGTGCACCTCCACCTGCGCGGCGGGCACCACCTCGTGCTCGGGCGTGTGCCGCGACCTCGCCAACGACCCCAACAACTGCATGGCGTGCGCGCGGGTGTGCGCCTTCCCCAACGGCGTGGCGGGCTGCCGCATGCGGGCGTGCGTGCTCGCGGCCTGCGCGGCGGGCTTCGCCGACTGCGACGGCAACGCGGCCAACGGGTGCGAGACCAACACCGGCACCGACGCGAGCAACTGCGGCGTGTGCGGCAACCGCTGCCAGTTCGCCAACGCGGCCGCCACCTGCGGGGGCGGGCGCTGCGCGATGGGGGCCTGCGGGGCGGGCTTCCGCGACTGCAACGCCAACGCGGTCGACGGCTGCGAGGTGAACGTGGCCTCCGGCGACGCGACCAACTGCGGGGCCTGCGGCACGCGCTGCCCGGCGCCGCCCGTCGGCACCACCGCGGTGTGCGCGGCGTCGGCCTGCGGCACGTCGAGCGTGAGCTGCCCGGGCGACCGCCGCGACTGCAACGCGATGAGCGCCGACGGCTGCGAGACCGCGGTGCTCACCGACGTGAACAACTGCGGCGGCTGCGGGACGCGCTGCGCGACCACCGGCGGCACGGCGGGCTGCGCGGGGGGCGTGTGCACCATCGCGTGCGCGGCGGGGCTGGGCAACTGCGACGGCAACGTGGCCAACGGCTGCGAGACGAGCACGGCCACGAGCGCGACCAACTGCGGCGGCTGCAACGTGGTGTGCTCGGTGGCCAACGCGTCGGCGAGCTGCGTGGCCGGGGCCTGCGGGCTCGCGCGCTGCAACGAGGGCTTCGGCGACTGCGACGGCGTCGCGACCAACGGCTGCGAGCGCAACCTCACCAGCGACAACGCCAACTGCGGCGCGTGCGGCGCCGCCTGCCCGGCGGGGCGCGTCTGCTCGGGCGGCACCTGCCAGGTGTCGTGCGGCGCGCTGGCGGTGTGCAGCGGGGCGTGCCGCGACACCAGCATCGATCCCGACCACTGCGGGGCCTGCGGGGCGGCGTGCTCGGCCGACGGGATGGCGACCCGCACCTGCGGCGCCGGCGCCTGCAACGGGACCTGCTCGGCGGGCCGCGCCAACTGCGACGCCAACCTCGCCTTGAACGGCTGCGAGACCGACGTGAACACCACGGTGACGGCGTGCGGCGGCTGCGGCATGGCGTGCTCGACGAGCCACGTGACGGCGGCCTGCTCGGGCGGCGCGTGCACCGGCGCCTGCGAGGCGGGCTACGCCGACTGCGACGCCAACCGGCGCACCAACGGCTGCGAGACGGCGGTCACGGCCGACGTGGGCAACTGCGGCGGCTGCGCGGTGGTCTGCCCCACGCGCGCCAACGCGAGCGCCACCTGCACGGCCGGGGCCTGCGGCTACGCCTGCACGGGGAGCTTCCGCAACTGCGACGCCATGGACGCGAACGGCTGCGAAGCCGACCTCGCGGTCAGCGGCAACTGCGGGGCGTGCGGAGTGACCTGCGCGGTGGGACAGTCGTGCGTCATGACGGCGGGCATCTACGGGTGCCAATGAGCGCACCCCCGGGCGGAGAAGATCCGGGGTCGGCCCGGGCTTCGCTAGTGTCCGGGGTGGATGTGCTTAATGATGGCAGCGATGAGGGCGGTGGTGACGACATGCTGAGCGCCGTCGCGGAACCCAAGGAGATGGTGATCGGCGGGCGCTACCGGGTGATCCGGGCGCTGGCGACCGGCGGGATGGGCACGGTCTACGAGGCCGAGAACCTGCGCACGCGGCGGCGGGTGGCGATCAAGACGATCCGGCCGGAGGTGGCGCAGCGCGTCTCGGTGGTGCAGCGCTTCGAGCGCGAGGCGCAGGCGGCGGGGCCGCTGCAGCACCCGAACATCGTCGACGTGCTCGACCTCGGCGACGACCCCGAGCACCAGCTGCTGTTCATCGTGCAGGAGTTTCTCGTGGGGGGCGACCTGGCGAGGTGCCTGCGGTCGGTGGGCACGATCGCCCCGCGCACCGCGCTCGCGACGCTGCTCCCCATCATGGACGCGCTCACCCTCGCGCACGCCCACGGCGTAGTGCACCGCGACCTCAAGCCCGACAACATCTTCCTGCACGAGACGCCGCAGGGGGTGATCCCGAAGCTCATCGACTTCGGCGTCGCGAAGTTCACCACCGGGCTGTCGGAGAGCCGCAGCGGCCCGACGAGCTCGCTGGTGGGGTCGCCGGTGTACATGTCCCCCGAGCAGGCCCGCGCCGACGCGACCATCGACGCCCGCACCGACGTCTGGTCGATGGGGGTGGTCTTCTACGAGGCGCTCACGGGGCGCACGCCCTTCGAGGGGGTGAGCCCCTTCGCGCTCTTCGCGCGCATCGCCGCCGACGACCCGGTCACCCTCGCGTCCCTCGACCCCGAGCTCCCCGCCGACCTCACCGCGGCGATCCAGCGCGCCGTCACCAAGGACCGCGACGCCCGCTGGCCCACGATGGCCGACTTCGCCGCGGCGCTGCGGGCGTGCGAGCTGTGGCGCGGCGTCGACCCGGCGCAGGCCGCGCGCTGGGTGGTCGACGCCGCGGGCGAGTCGCGCGACAGCGGCGTCACGCCCGTCGAGATCGGCGAGCGCACCACGCTCGACGTGAGCGACCCGGGGCCCGCGATCACGGTGGAGTCCGACCGCCACGGCTCGGGCCTGTGGACGGGCGAGCTGTCGCCCGAGACCATCGCCCCGGCGCCCCACCGCGCGCGCTGGTCGCTGGTGGTGGGCGTCGCCGCGGTGGTCGCCGCCGTCGGCGTCGGGGTGCTGCGCACGCGCGGCGAGCCCGGCGCACGCAACGACGTCGCACCCGTGCACACGGTCGTGTCGAGCCCGCCGTCGCCGTCGCCGTCACCCGCCGTCACGGAGCCCGCCGTCGCGGAGCCTGCCGTCGCGGAGCCTGTTCCGTCCGTCGACCCCGTGCCCGCGGTTGCCGTCGCGGCCGACGCGGGCGCCCCGCCGGTGCATGCGCCGGTGCGCCGCGTGGTGCGCC
>JAQBQI010000052.1 GCA_028287085.1 Myxococcaceae bacterium | reverse complement strand
GCGTCGCGATGCGCGGCGGCCTGCGCGCCGACGGGCTCTCGATCGTCGGCGGCGAGGCGTGGGGCGTCGCCGTCACGGGCGACGGTCGCTTCGACGACCGCGAGGCGACCGTCGAACTCAGCGGGCTGCGCGGCGAGGGCGCCGTGACCGTCGAGGACGTGAACCGCGTCGGCGACCTCCCGCGGCTGCGGATGCACGACAACGCCAGCAACGACGTCCGCGTCGAGGCGAGGGTGCGGACCGTCGTCGCCGACGCGCGCTGGCGCGCGCTGGGCGCGGCCGCGAGGTACGTCGTGCGGCCGGCGATGCACCTGCTGGTGGAGGGCGACCGCGCGCCGACCCTCGCGCTCGACCCGGGTGTGACGATCGCGTTCGGCGCCGACGCCGAGCTCGACGTGGGCTTCGGCGGTCGCGGCGGGCTCGTCGCGGTCGGCGATGCCTTACACCCCGTGGTATTCGGAGCGGCCTCGGCCGAGCGCTGGGTCGGCGTGCAGTTCGGCCCGAGGACGGAGGTCGCGCGCACGGCGATCCGGTTCGCGCGCATCGAGCACGCGGGGGCTCCGTCGGGCGCGGTCCTGCCCGCCTGCGGCTGTCCGGGCGGCCGGATCGACGAGGCGATGCTCACCCTCCAGGGGGTCACAACGCCGCTCGCCCTGAGTGACGTGGCCTTCGTCGACGGCCCCCCGGCCGGCTTTGCCATAGTGGTGGCCGGCGATTTTCCTGATTACAGCGCGAGCACCGGCGCGTTGGACTTTACGCGGGCGGGTGTTCGCTGCGCCGTGGCGACGCCGCTGCGGACGGGGCGCTGCCCCGTAGAGCCCCCTAGAACCGCGGAATCGCGCTGAATTCTCGCCGATTGCCCCAAAACAGGCATAGGCCCACGGGAGCGGTCAAGCGTGATTTTAATACTGCTCCGATGCGCAGGTCGCATCGATCTGAAGCCGCGCCGACACCCGCGGGACACCCCCGGAAACCTGCTGTCATTTCATGGCGTTGGGGCCATGACGTTCCCTGTCCGGGGGCGATCAGGCGGGGAAACGTGGGCGCATGCGGGCGCGGGGCGCGCGGCGCGATGTCAAATCGCTGACAGGTGGCCGCGTTTTGACGCAGAGCTCCTGGTGGGATCGACGCGGCGCTCCGGGGCTGAACGCATGTCTGCGTCTTGATGGGCCCGTCAAACTGTCGCACCTAGGGAATGCGTCGGGCCGTTGAGGCCCGGCGGGCGGCGGACGGATGGACCCGTCGCCTGGTGCTTCGAGAGAGGCTCGAATTCTCTCCCGGCACGACGGTGCCCCTTTCCCTCCGAACGGAGGGACTGGTGTGCGCTGCGTGGCCCCGAGGGTGTCGGGCGAAGGCCCTTCCTTGTCTGGTGAGCGGACGCTTGGTCGTGTCGTGGGGAGACCTGCGTCCGGGTTTCAGGGGCCGGCGGCGCGGCTGCGCTCGTCGGGGTGGTTGGCGGTCAGTTCGGGCGCGCTCGCGCGCCGGGTCGAGGGAGGTCAGGAGATGTCGATGGAGGAGCCGATCGAGGTGGGTCCCGGGGGCGCGGTGACGCTGGCGCTGCTTTGCGGCGGGCTGGGCGAGGCCGCCCCCGCGCGTCGACCCGCGGTCCCGGCGGCGCCGCGGGGGCGGTCGCGGACGATCTCGATGAAGCGGGTGTCGAAGCGCGAGCAGGCCCGGGCGCGGATGGAGGTCGGCGGCTACGAGTACGAGCGCCCGGAGCAGCGGGCCGACTGCCTCCACGGGGCCTTCGCGGTGCGGCCGTGCCCGTACGTGGCGTGCAAGTTCCACCTGTACCTGGAGGTGAACCCGCGCACGGGGAGCATCCGGATGAACTTCCTCGACAAGGAACCGTGGGAGCTCAACGAGACCTGCGCGCTCGACGTGGCCGACCGCGGCGGCGTCACGCTGGAGGAGGTCGGCGGCTGGCTCAACCTCACCCGCGAGCGCGTGCGCCAGCTCGAGGTGCACGCGCTGGGCATGCTCCGCGGCGTCTCCGAGGCCGCCGACCTCATGGACCTCTGCGGGTGATCGATTGCCCCGTCGGGACCGCCGCGCCCTGAGGGTATAGTCCGCGCCGCCGCGCGGTGCGGCCCCCCGAAGTGGCGTCATGACATCGATCCGTCGCGTTCTCGTCTCGGTCTCCGACAAGCGCGGTCTGGCCGACTTCCTCCGAGTCCTCACCGCGCAGGGCGCGGAGATCCTCTCCACCGGCGGCACCGCGAAGACGCTGCGCGAGGCGGGCCTCGCGGTCACCGACGTGAGCGCCTACACGGGCTCGCCCGAGATCATGGACGGCCGGGTGAAGACCCTGCATCCGCGGGTGCACGGCGGCATCCTGATGCGCGAGCTCGACGAGGACCGCGCGGCCCTCGCCTCGATCGGCGGCGCGCCGATCGACCTCGTGATCGTGAACCTGTACCCCTTCGAGGAGACCCTGCGCCGGGCGGGCGCGTCGCACGAGGAGCTGGTCGAGAAGATCGACATCGGCGGCCCCGCGATGGTGCGCGCGGCGGCGAAGAACCACGCGCGCGTCGCCGTCGTGGTCGACCCGGCGGACTACCCCCGCGTGCAGGCGGAGATCGCGGCCGACGGCGTGGTGTCGCACGCGACGCGCGTCGCGCTCGCGGCCAAGGCCTTCGCGCACACGGCGGCCTACGACGGCGCCATCGTCGGCTACCTCTCGAGCCTCGGCGAGGACGGCGCGCGCGAGCGGTTTCCGCGCTCGCTGCACCTGGGCTTCGACCGGGCTTACTCGCTGCGGTACGGCGAGAACCCGCACCAGGCCGGGGCCTTCTACCGCGAGCGCGCGGCGGGCGAGGGGACGCTCGGGCGCGCCGAGAGCCTCGGGTCGGGGGGCAAGGAGCTGTCGTTCAACAACCT
>JAQBQI010000044.1 GCA_028287085.1 Myxococcaceae bacterium | reverse complement strand
GTCGTCGGAGGCGGCGCGCCGCCGGTCGAGGGCCGCCGCCAGGGGGTCGACCTTCGCCTTCGCGGGAGCAGGCGCGGCGCCGCGCGGCGACTCCAGCGAGTCGGCGTAGGCGCGCATCGCGGCGGGGTTGTAGGCGACGGTCTCGGGCACCGCCGGGGCCTTGCGGTCGGGCGCCCAGGAGAAGCGGTCGGAGAGCCACTCCGGCGCGACGTCGGGGCTCTGGTAGTCCATCGGGTCGAGGGTGCAGCGCAGGGTGATGGGGCCGAGGCTGACCTCGGCGCGCGCGTCGAGGGCCACGCGCTGCCCCTGCGCGACCTCGCGCCCGTTGACCGTCACCGCGTTGGTCGCGCGGCCCGGCACCACCACCACCCGGTCGCCCTCCACCGCGAGCTGGCAATGGAACTGCGAGACCGCCGGGTGCGGCAGCACGAGGTCGTTGACGCGGTTGCGCCCCACGCGCACGAGGCCGGGCGGGAAGGCGCGCGTGTCGCGGGCGTTGCCTTCGAGGTGCGTGACTTCGACCAGCAGCGTGGGCATCGCGTCGCCTCCCGCTACTGAAACGACTTCGTGGGCGCCATGCCCTCGGCGCCGTCGACCTTCACCTCGCACGCGAAGACCTCCTCCATGAGGTCGGCCTTGCGCAGCGCCGTCCAGCGCTCGAGCGAGAGGTCGCGGTCGCCCACCCGCGCGGGGTCGGGCACGGCGCGCAGCGCGAGGCGGCCGGGGGCGATGCGCACCGCCACCTCGAGCACCTTGCCCTGGTGCTCGCGGTCGAAGGCGTCGGCCACGCGCAGCAGCGCGGCGAGCTTGCGCACCACGGTGCGCAGGCGCCGGTCGAGCTTGCGGAAGCCCGGGTGCGACAGGTCGGGCAGCGACTTGCGGTGGTAGCGGGCGACGTTGGCGACGACCTCCTGCTGCTCGGGCGACAGGCCCATCAGGTCGGAGTGCGTGACGAGGTAGTAGGTGTGCTTGTGGTGCGAGTCGAAGCCGACGAAGTCGCCCACGTCGTGCAGCAGCGCGGCGAGCTTGAGCAGCGAGCGCTCGTCGGGCCCGAGGTGGTGCAGCTCGGCGCACTGGTCGAAGAGCGAGAGCGCCAGCGCGGCGACGTGCTGCGCGTGGGCCTCGTCGAAGCGGTACTTGCGCCCCAGCGCGAGGGCCTGCGCCTCGACGGCGGCGGCCTCGCCCGGCACGTCCCACACGCGAAACGCCCGGTCGATGAGCTCGGCGAGGATGCCGTCCTTCAGGCCGACGCCCGGGGTCACCACGCTGGCGGCGCCCACGAGGTCGGCCACCGTCGACAGCACGAAGAGCGCCGGGACGATCACGTCGGCGCGGTCGCCGCGCAGGCCGTAGCGCTCGCGGCGGGCGCGCGGGGTGAGGGCGGCCATGGCGTCGCGCATCGCGCGCATCGCGGCGGCGTCGATGCCGTTGCCGTCGTCGGTGGCGAAGGGGCACAGGGCCGCGATGGCCTCGGCGTTGCCGCCCGTCGCCACGACCACCTCGGGCCGCGACCCGCGCAGGAAGCCCGCCTCGTTGAGCGAGCGCTCGATGTACTCCATCAGCAGGGCGCGGCGCTCGGGCGTGACGGCGTTGTCGCCGTCGAGGAAGGCCTCGTGCAGGCGCACGGTGCCCATCGGGAGCGACGCCGACGCGTGCGGCGCCTGGTCGGTGAGCAGCGTGAGCTCGACGCTGCCGCCGCCGATGTCGACGAGCAGCGCGCGGCGGCCGTTGAGCTTCACGGCGTGGCGCACCGCGAGCAGCACGAGGCGCGCCTCCTCGACCCCTTCGATGACGTCGAGCTTGATGCCCGCCTCGCGCTCGGCGCGCTCGATGAGCAGGTCGGCGTTCTGCGCCTCGCGCACGGCGCTGGTGGCGACCGCGCGGTAGGCGTCGACGCCGGCCTCCTTCATCACGTCGCGGAAGGCCTTGAGCGCGTCGACCGCCTCGAGCGCGGCCGAGGGCGCGAGCCGCCCGGTCAGGAACACGTCGTGCCCCAGGCGCACGGGCGCGCGCTCGGCGGCGACCTCGCGCACCTGGTCGGGGGAGAGCGCTTCGACGACGCGGAGGCGCATCGCGTTGGAGCCGACATCGATCGCAGCGAAGCGTGGCATGGCGGGGGGGGCCCTCTCGGGGCTTCCCTTACGACAGATCGGCCGCGCCGTGTTCGCCGGTCGTGTGTCGGCGGCGCCTATCGGGGGATGGCCATGCGCACGTGCTCGGATTGCCCCGGGGCGAGGGTGACGCGCCGCGAGGTGCTGCGGGCGCCGTCCTGGCTGGCGGTGACGGTGTGCGCGCCGGGCGCGAGGCGCATCGGGCGACCGAGCACGACGCGGCGGCCGTCGACCGTGGCGACCCCCCAGGGCTGGACGGTGACGGTGAGGGTCGCGTCGGCCGGCGCCGGGGCCGCGACGGGAGGCAGGGCGGGCGGAGCGACGGGCACGACGGGCGGAGCGACGGGCACGACGGGCGGAGCGACGGGCACGACGGGCGGAGCAACGTGAAGGGGCGCCCCGGAGTCGTACCGGGCGCGCGGGGCGCGAGGCTCGACGGGCACGACCACGACCGCGGGGTCGGTCGTGCGCAGGCCGAGCGCGATCGCGACGCCGACGACCGCGAGGCCGACGGCCGCGACGGGCGCGGCGAGCCGGCGGGCGCGCGACGGCGGCGCAGCGGCGACGGGGGCGACAGCGACGACGGGGGCGACGGCGACGGGCGCGCTCGCGACGGTGGGGGCGAGGGGCGGCGGCAGCGGCGTGAAGACGGGCGGCGGGGTGATCGCCGTCTCTTCGCTGGCGTCGTGCGCGGCGACGACCTCGGTGCCCGCGACGCCGCGGGCCACCGGGCGCTGCGGGCGCGTCGACTCGAGGGCCATGTGGGGGCGCTCGGGCGCGACGGCGGCGGGCGCGGCGATGGCCGGCGTCACGACGCTGGCCTGGTCGGGGTAGAACTCGCTCAGCAGCGCGGTGAGGGCGCGCGCCCCGGCGGGGAAGGGGATGGTCTGGAGCGCGTCGAGGGCCGCGGCCGCGGTGGGGAAGCGCTGCTCCATCGGGAGCTTGAGCAGCGTGTCGACCCACTTCTCGACGGCGGGCGGCACGTCGGGTCGCAGGGTGCGCAGCGCCTCGCGCTCGCCGCGGAGCATCGTGAGGATCACCTCGCGGTCGCGGCCCGAGAAGGCGCGCTGGCCGGTGAGGAGCTCGAAGGCGCAGAGGCCGAGCGCGAAGAGGTCGGTGCGGCCGTCGAGGGTTTTGCCGGTGGCCTGCTCGGGGGCCATGTACGCGAGCTTGCCCTTCACGAGGTCGCCCTGCGTCTGGTGGAGGCGCGACGTGGCCTTGGCGATGCCGAAGTCGGAGAGCTTCACCTCGCCGGCGTAGCTGACGAGGATGTTGTGGGGCGTGACGTCGCGGTGGACGATGTCGAGCGCGACGCCCTTGTCGTGCTTGCCGTGGGCGTACTCGAGGCCGCGCAGCACCTCGGAGAGCACGAAGAGGGCGGCGTCGACGGGGATCTTCCGCCCCTCGGCGGCGAGGCGCTTGATGAGGCGCCCGACGTCGATGCCGTGCACCCACTCCATGCAGATGTAGAGCTGGCCGTCGGTGCTGCCGAAGTCGTCGATGGCGACGATGTTGCTGTGCCGCAGGCGCGAGCAGATGCGCGCCTCGTCGATGAACATCTCGACGAAGGAGGCGTCGCCCGAGAGGTTGGGGCGGATGCGCTTGATGCAGACCTCGCGTCGGAAATCGAGCGCCCCGCGCCGCTCGCCGAAGTAGATCTCCGCCATGCCACCCTGCGCGATCTTCTCGCGCAGCACGTAGGGCCCGAAGCTCTCGCCCTCGTACACGACGGCGAGCCTAGAGGGAGGCCGCGGCCGGGCGCAAGCGTCGCGTGGGGGCGGAGGCGGCGCCGGGCCCGTGTTACGGTTTTGCCCCCCCGATGATGACCCCGCTGGCCTCGACGTTGCGCGCGCTCCAGGACGAGTTCCTGCAGCTCCACACCACCAAGGAGGACCTGTTCTGGTCCGTGAAGATGGGCGTCGCCGACGACCCCGCGGCGGCGCAGAAGGCGCTCTCCGAGGCGGAGATCGGGATGAACCGCTTCCTCCAGAGCCCCGACGCGGTGCGCAGGCTGCGCGACCTGCGCGCGACCCGCGAGGGCACCGCCCAGCAGCAGCACGTGCTCGACGGCTGGATCGCCCTCTTCGCCGCCAACAGCATCGAGAGCCGGGAGGGCCGCGCGCTCTCCGAGGAGATCGTGCACCTCGAGGGCGAGCTGCAGCGCAAGCGCGGCGGGATGGCCCTCGGCTTCGTCGACCCGGCGACGGGCGCCTTCGAGGCCGCCGGGAGCAACAAGCTCGCGCTGATGCTGCGCAACGACGCCGACCCGGCGCGCCGCCGCGCCGCCTACGAGGGCATGCGCTCGATCGAGACCTTCGTGCTCGAGCACGGCTTCCTCGACGTGGTGCGCAAGCGCAACCAGCTGGGCCGGCTGCTCGGGCACGCCGACTACTACGCGTGGCGGGTGCACACCGTCGAGCGCATGACCAAGTCCGAGCTCTTCGGCACCCTCGACGACCTCGCCGCGCGCACCGCCGCGCGCACCCGCTCCGAGCTCGCCTCCTTCGCGAAGCGCCACGGCGACGGCGCCCTCGACCCCTGGAACTTCCTCTTCCTCCGCGCGGGCAAGCTGGCCGCCGCGCTCGATCCCTACTTCGGCTTCGGCCCGGCGCTGCGCCGCTGGGGGCGCTCCTTCGCGGGGCTCGGGGTGAAGTTTCGCGGCGCGACGCTCACGCTCGACCTCGTCGACCGCGCGGGCAAGTACGAGAACGGCTTCATGCACGGCCCCGGCGTGGGCTTCCGCGACGCGGGCAACTGGCGCCCGGCGCGCATCAACTTCACCGCCAACGCCGTGCGCGGCGCGGTCGGCAGCGGGCTGCGCGCCACCGAGACGCTCTTCCACGAGGGCGGCCACGCGGCGCACTTCAGCAACATCGAGAGCGACGCCCCGTGCTTCGCGCAGGAGTTCGCGCCCACCTCGGTGGCCTACGCCGAGACGCAGTCGATGTTCATGGACTCCATGCTCGAAGACGCCGACTGGCGCGCGCGCTACCTCACCGACGGCGCGGGCGCGCCCATCCCGCAGTCACTCATCGAGGAGGCCATCGCCGAGGCGCAGCCCATGCGCCCGTGGGACGTGCGCGCGATGCTCACCATCCCGATGGCCGAGCGGCGCCTGTACGAGTTCGCCGACGACGACCTCCGGCCCGAGTCGGTGCTCGCGATGTTCCGCGAGGTCGAGGTCGAGCTCCAGGGCCTGTCGGCCGGCACGCGCCCGGTGCTCGCGGTGCCCCACCTGCTCGCGGGCGAGGCGAGCGCCTACTACCACGGCTACGTGATGGCCGAGATGGCGGTGCACCAGACGCGGGCCTTCTTCCACGCGCGCGACGGCCACCTGGTCGACAACCCCAAGGTGGGCCCCGACCTCGCGAAGCACTACTGGGCGCCCGGCAACCAGCAGACCTTCAACGAGACGCTGCGCGCGCTCACCGGGTCGCCGCTGTCGGCCGACGCCATCGTCGCGGGCTGCAACCTCAGCGTCGACGAGGCCGTGGCGCAGGCCCGCGCCGCCGTCGCGCGCCTCCCGTCGATCGCCCCGCAGCGCGGCCCCGTCGAGCTCGACGTCACCGTGCGCGTGGTGCACGGCCGCGAGGTCATCGGGTCCTCCGAGGGCGGCTCCTTCGAGCGCCTCGCCGACGACTTCGAGACCTGGATCGGCCGGGACGCGTGAGCGCCCCCGGACCGCTGCGCTTCTTCGCGACCGCGGCCAAGGGCACCGAGCCCGCGCTGCGCGACGAGCTGCGCTCCATGCGCTTCTGGCACGTGCGCGCCGACCGCGGCGGGGTGCACTTCGAGGGCGCCCTCGGCGACGGCATGCGCGCCTGCCTGCACAGCCGCATCGCGATGCGGGTGCTGCTCGAGCGCGGGCGCTTCGCGGCGAAGGGCGAGCAGGCCCTCTACGACGGCGTGCGGGCGCTGGGCTGGGACGAGCACCTCACGCCGCGGCACTCGCTCGCGGTGGCGGCGACGTGTCGCAGCTCGCAGCTCACGCACTCGCAGTTCATCGCGCTCAAGACCAAGGACGCCATCGTCGACGCGCTGCGCGACCTGCACGGCAGCCGCCCCGACGTCGACGTGCGCGACCCCGACGTCTCGGTGGTGGTGCGCCTCGTGAAGGACGAGGCCACGGTGTACCTCGACCTCGCGGGCGAGGCGCTGCACAAGCGCGGCTACCGCGTGGCGACGGTCGACGCCGTGATGAAGGAGAACCTCGCGGCGGCCGTGCTGCGCATCGGCGGGTGGGACGCGACGGCCGACCTCATCGACCCGGTGTGCGGCGCCGGGACGATCGCCATCGAGGCGGCGATGATCGCGTGCCGGGTGGCGCCGGGCCTGCGCCGCCGCTTCGGCTTCGAGCGCTGGCCGGGCTTCGACGCGGCGGCCTCGGCGCAGTGGGAGTCGCTGCTCGAGGCGGCCAACGCCGCGGTGCTCACCGAGTGCCCGGTGAAGATCGTCGCCACCGACGTGTCGCCCGCGGCCGTCGACGCCACGACGCAGAACCTCGCCTCGGCGGGCGTCGCGGGCGCCGTCACGGTGCAGCGCCGCGACGCGCGCACCTACCGTGAGGAGGACGGTCCGGCGTGGGTGGTGGCCGACCCGCCCTACGGCGGGCGCCTCGCCGCGCAGCCGTTGCAGCTGGCGGGCTTCTTCCGCCAGTGGGGCGAAGCGCTGCGCACCATGCGCGGCAGCACGGTGCTGCTCATCTCGGGCAACCCGATGGTGCAGCGCAACCTCGGGCTCACCCCCGACCTCGAGCACGAGCTCTTCAACGGCGACATCGAGTGCCGGCTCTTGCGCTACCGCATCGCGGGGTGAACACCCACCCGAGAGGCCCATCATGACGAGCGCGTTCAAGCCGGTGTCGCCGCGGGAGGTGCCGCGCTTCGCGGGCATCTCGACCTTCCTCCGCCTGCCCTTCCATCAAGACCCCGCCGACGTCGACGCCCTCATCATCGGCGCGCCCTTCGACGGCGGCACCACCTACCGCCCCGGCGCGCGCTTCGGCCCGCGCGGCGTGCGCACGGCGAGCGCGCTCACCCGGGGCTTCCACCCCGACCCCGACGTCGACCTCTTCGAGACGCTGCGCTGCGCCGACGGCGGCGACGTCGCGTGCGTGCCGATGGACATGGCCGTCTCGCTCGCGCGCATCGAGGCGCGCGTCGCCGAGATCGCCGCCGCCGGCGCCGTGCCCGCGGTCATCGGCGGCGACCACACCTGCTCGCTGCCGGTCATCCGCGCGCTGGCGAAGGCGCACGGCCCGCTCGGGCTCGTGCACTTCGACGCGCACAGCGACACGTACCCGGCCGCGTGGGGCATCGATCCGCACCACGGGACGGTCTTTCGCAACATGGTGGAGGAGGGCCTGCTGCGCCCCGCCGACGTGCTGCAGATCGGGATTCGCGGGCCGTTCTCGACGCGCGACGACCTGGCCTTCGCGAAGCAGGCGGGCTTCACGGTGCTCTCGGCGGAGGACGTGCACCGCGACCTCGACGGCGTGCTCGAGCGCATCGCGGGACTGCCCGCCAACGGTCCGTACTACGTGAGCTTCGACGTCGACGCGGTCGACCCGTCGATGGCGCCGGGCACGGGCACCCCGGTGCCGGGCGGGTTCTTCTCCTGGCAGGCGCTGGCGATGGTGCGCGCGACGAAGGCGCTGCGGGTGGTGGGCTGCGACGTGATGGAGGTGTCGCCCGACTTCGACGTCAACGGCGTGACCTCGCTGCTCGCGGCCAACCTCCTCGCGGAGATGCTGGCCGCGATCGCGGCGCACCGGCGAGTCTGAGGCGGGGCTGAGGCGGCTGCCCGCCCGGCCCGGCTACAGGTGGAAGCCGAGGAAGACGGTCGTGTCGATGTTGAACAGGAAGGTCGGGAACATGAACTGGAGCGTGACCTCGGCCCCGGCGTGGAAGCCGTTGCGCACGGCGTACTCGACGCGCGCGCCGGCGTGCACGTTGCCGTAGCCCGAGAGCACGTGGGCCCCCGAGCGGGTCTCGGTGGCGGGCAGCGCGGGCTTGGGCTCGATCTGGCCGACGCCGCCGCCGCCGAAGGCGCTGGCGACGAAGCCGCTGGAGGCGAAGCCGTGGGGCGTGAAGGCGTAGTACGCGCGGGCCATCAGCAGCAGGTTGGCGAAGGGGTTGCTGCGCGCGGCCCCGCCGACCGTCGCGGGGATCTCCCACGGCGCGGCGTCGAACTGGAAGCGCGCGACGACCGCGGCGCCGACGCGCGGCGTGAAGTTGTAGCGGACGTTGGCGGCGAGGAAGAAGGTCGGCGCGAAGCCCGGGTCGATGGTCTGGTAGCAGACGACGTCGCCGCAGTTGCGGGCGACGACCTGGCCCGCGGCGTTCACGAGCAGCCGCTGCTCGGCGTACGAGGGGCGGCCCGTGAGGAAGGCCGCGCCGATGCCGCCGCCGAGGTCGAAGGAGAAGCGCGAGGTGCGCACCGCGTTGGGGTCGGTGGGCTCGGTGGGACCCTCGCTGCCGCCGCCCGGCGCCTCGCCGACGCCGCACGCGCCGGCGTCGCAGTGCATGCCCTCGCCGCACTCGTCGTTCGAAGAGCACGGGTCGCCGAGGCCGCGGTTGCCGCGCGGCGCGGGCCGCGAGCGGCACTGCGGGCCGGTCATGCCGGGGGGGCACTCCTCGGTGTCGGCGGCGCAGGTCTCCGGGGGCGCGCGGCCGGGGAGCGAGGGGGCCGGGTGCTGGCGGCGCGACACGATCGAGACCTGCACCGGCGAGGTCTCGCTGCCCACGGTGGCGACCACGCGGGTGTTCGCGTCGACGGCGGTGACGTAGTACTCCATCGACGGGGCCATCATCGCGGCGCAGGGGATCTCCGCGCCGTAGCCGTTGGCCGCGCGGTTCATCTCCCGGCGCTCGAAGGAGCGCATGCCGTTGCCCTTGTAATAGACGTAGACGTGCTCGACGGAGAAGGTTCCGCTGGGCTCGACGTAGACGGGCAGCGGGGTGTTGGCGAGCTGCTCGGGCGCGGGCGTGTGCAGCAGCTCGCCGCCGCCCGACGCGGGCCGCGTCGGCGGGGTGGTGGGCGGGGTGTTGGGCGGGTTGGTCGCCGGGCGCGCGCCGCCGGCGAGCTGCCCCTGGGCCTGCCGAAACGCGGTGCTGATCTCCGGCGTCACGAGCATCGCGTCGGGCTGCGCGTTGGCGTCGAGCTGGAGCGCCCGCACCATCGACTCGACGCCGGCCACGGCGTTCTGCTGGCCGCCCACCTGCACGATGCCGATGGCCATGTGCACGCGCGCGGTCATCGCGGGCGAGCAGCCGCCGTTGGCGCAGGTGCGCACCGCGTTCTGCAGCCGCTCGAGCGAGCGGTCGATCTCGAGGTTCTGGTACTCCTCCACGGCGTCGGTGATGAGCGAGCGCGCCGCGCGGTCGCGCGGACCCTGCTGCGCGAGCGCGGTCGAGGGGAGGAATGCCAGGGCGGCCAGGAAGACTGCGGTCCGTTGCCAGCTCATACTTTGCTCGGTAGGGGTTCGTAGAGGCCGCCACGGCACGGCCCAGCGAGTGGGCTCCAATCCCCGTGGGCGGTCGGGCGGCGCGATCCTACACGGTTTCGCCTCGGCGCCAACGACCCTGCACAGCCGGCTGACGGCGCGCGAGGATCAGCGGATGAAGCGCCCGTCGGCGTCGATCTCGTTGAGCTCGACGCGGCGGTTGGCGGCGCGGCCCTCGGCCGTGGTGTTGCTCTCGAGCGGCTGCCGCGGGCCGTAGCCGCGCGACGTCAGCCGCGCGGCGTCGACGCCGTGGCCGAGGAGGTACGCGCGCACGGTGGCCGCGCGCGCCGCCGAGAGGCGCTCGTTGAGCGCGCGCGATCCCTCGCTGGAGGTGTGCCCGCCGACCTCGTAGCGCAGCGCGCGGTTCTCCGTCTGCCCGAGGTACTGCACCACCTCGTCGAGGGTGACCGCCGCGCTCGGGCGCAGCGTCGCGCGGTTGACGTCGAACTCCACGCGGAAGCGCACGCCGTGCTGCGTGATCTGGAGGTGCTCGAACACCCGCGGGCACCCGTGGTTGGCGACCGGACCGGGCTCGTTGGGGCACTGGTCCTGGAGGTCGACGAGGGTGTCCTGGTCGTTGTCGGGGTCGGGGCAGCCGTCGGGGTCGTTGAAGCCGTCGGGGTCTTCGGGGTCGTTGCGGCAGTTGTCGGTCGCGTCGGGCACGCCGTCGGCGTCGTTGTCGGCCTCGGGGCAGCCGTCCTCGTCGAGGTACTGGTCGCGGTCCTCGGGCTCGATCGGGCACACGTCGCGCGAGTCGACGAGGCCGTCGCCGTCGGTGTCCGGGTCGTCGGGGCAGCCGTCCTCGTCCTGGTAGCCGTTCCAGGTCTCGGGCACGTCGGGGCAGTGGTCGTCGGGGTCGAGGTAGCCGTCGCCGTCGCGGTCGCCCACCGTCGGCGCCTGCGGCAGGCAGCGGTCGGCGGGCGACATGCGCAGCGCCGCGCGCGCGTTGAGGTCCGACTCCGTGAAGTGCTCCTCGGCGCGGCGGAAGTGGCCCTCGTCGAGCTCGCGCTCGGCGAACTCGGCGTGGGCCCGCCCGACGGCGAGCTCGCGCGGGGCGCACTCGTGGGCGCCGTTGCGCTCGGCCTCGGCGAGGCGGGTGCGCGTCGCGTCGATGCGGCCGCGCAGCCCCGCCGTCGCGGTGCAACCCAGCAGGCAGGCGAGCGCCAGCGACAGGGGCCGCGGGTCAGCGGGCCGGCGCATGGGCTCCGCCGCGGGCCAGGTCACGGGCGCGGTTGCCGTAGTCCTCGGCGACCGAGGCCATGTCGACGGCGTCCTGGTACTCCGCGGTGCCCGCGAACTCCTGGGCCTTGCGCAGGTGCTCGAGCGCGTAGTGGTACTCGTACGCGGCGCGCTGCGGCGCCCCCGCCTGGCGGGCCTCCTCGACGGCGTGCTGCGCCCCGGAGAGGTTCACCATGTACATCACCGGCCCGCACCCGCTGGCGGCGACGGCGAACGAGAGACACCCGACGATCACGGCGTTCCGAAGCACCGCGCGGACGCTACCCCAGCGAAACAAACAGGGTCAACGACGCACCTTCGGCGTCGGCGGAAACTCCCGCCGCCGCGCCCCCCTCTGCTATGTCGCCGCCCCGATGGAGCGCGGAACCTGGATCGCCTGTGTTGGTCCCATCGGCGTGGGCAAGAGCACGCTGGCGGCGGTGGTCGCCCGCCGCACGGGGGCGCTCTTCGTCCCCGAGCGCTTCGGCGACAACGCCTTCCTCGAGCGCTTCTACGGCCCCGACGGCATCAAGCGCTGGGGCTTCCAGACGGAGGTGTCCTTCCTCACGCAGCGGGTCGACCAGGTGCGCGAGATCGAGGCGCTGCTCTCGGTCGGCCGCTCGGTGGTGACCGACTTCACGCCGCAGCAGAACCTCATCTTCGCGCGCATCACCGTCGACCCGCTGGAGTTCGACCTCTACCAGCAGCTCTACGACCGCCTCTTCGGGGCGCTGCCGCGGCCCGACCGGCTCATCTGCCTCGACGCCGACCTGCGCACGATCCTCCGGCGCATCCGCAGCCGGGCGCGCTCGATGGAGGCGGGCATTCCCCCGGCGTACATCCGCAAGCTGCGCGCCGGCTACCTCGCGTGGCGCGACGCCCCGCCCGCCCCGACCCTCTGGATCGACACCTCGAAGATGCCGATTCCGAGCGACCTCGTGGCGCGCGCCGCGGCCCTTGACGCCGTGATGAACTCGCTCGAACCCGAGACGCGCCGCGCGCTCTTCGGCCGCGACAGCGCGAACCCACCGGAGGCCCAGCCCGCCCCCGCATGACGTACGGAGACGCCCCCATGACGACGCTCGACGAGACGACCCTGGCGCTCAACACGGGCGCGCGCATTCCGACCGTGGGCCTCGGCGTGTGGCAGGCGCCGCAGGGGGAGGTGACCCGCGCGGCCGTGACCACGGCGCTCAAGCTCGGCTACCGGCACGTCGACACGGCGCGCATCTACCGCAACGAGGCCGACGTCGGGGCGGCGGTGCGCGAGAGCGGCGTCCCCCGCGAAGACGTCTTCGTCACCACCAAGCTCTGGAACGACGACCAGGGCTACGACAAGGCCCTGCGCGCCTTCGATCAGAGCCTCGGCCGGCTCGGCCTCGATTACGTCGACCTGTATCTCCTGCACTGGCCCGTGGCCGGCCGGCGCCTGGAGTCCTGGCGCGCGCTGGAGAAGCTCTACGCCGAGGGCCGCGCCCGGGCGGTCGGCGTGAGCAACTTCCTCGCGCCGCACCTGCGCGAGCTGCTCGACCACGCGAAGGTCACCCCCGCGGTCGACCAGATCGAGGTGACGCCCTTCCTCCAGCACCGCTACACCCGCGCGTTCTGCGCCGAGCGGGGCATCGTCGTCGAGGCCTACAGCCCGCTCACCCGCGGCCGCAAGCTCGACCACCCCGCGGTGGCCGGCGTGGCCGCGCGGGTCGGGCGCACGCCGGCGCAGGTGCTGCTCCGGTGGGGCGTGCAGCGGGGGATGGTGGTGCTGCCGAAGTCCACGCACGAGGCGCGCATCGCGGAGAACGCCGCGCTCTTCGACTTCTCCCTCGACGACGCGGCGATGGCCAGGCTCGACGCCCTGGAGGAGGGCCTCGCCACCGGCTGGGATCCGCGCGACCAGGCGTAGCCGTCGCGGGAGGGGTTTCACTCCGCCGGGAAGATCACCTCGGTCTCGCGCCCGCCCGGCACCCGCACCACCCGCTGCATCGCCCGCCCCGTCGGCCGCACGCAGCGCACCCGGTGTTCGCCCGCCGTCACTGACTGGTTGAACACCGGCGAGCGCCCCACGACGCGGCCGTCGATGCTCACCTCGCAGCGCGGCGGGTCGGCGCCCACCGTCAGCCGTCCGCTCGCCCGCCGGGTGACGTGCGCGGTCGTCGTCGGCTCGGCCTCTTCGTCGTCGCCGGCCGCGTCGGCGAGGCTGCCCGCGTCGACGGTCTGCTGCACCACGACCACCTCGGTCGGAACCGCCGGGCCGGGGTCGGCCGCGGCGCCCGCGTCGGGCTCCTCGTCGGGTTGCGCCACCATCGCGGGCAGCACCACCCGCTGCTCGTGGTCGGGCACCACCGTGAAGACCACCGGGAGGTAGCCCGGCGCCTCGACCCGCACCGTCGCGGCCGCCCCGCTGCGCGGGACGATGACCTCGGCGCCGTCGAAGGCCTGCGCGCCGATGAAGACCCGCGCCGAGGGGAGCAGCCCCGCGAAGTGCAGCGCCACCGTCCCGGGGACGGCCCGCGCCGGCGGGACGTCGCGCCGCCACAGCACCAGCAGCAGCGCCACGAAGGCGAAGAGCGCGAAGGCCCCGACCACCGCGAGGCGCGAGTCGCGCCAGGCGCCCTTGCTTGGTGCCGCGACGGGGGCGGGTTCGTTCGTCGGCGGCGGTCCGATCGCCGCGACCGGCGCGGGCCACGCGGGCTCGACGGGCTCGAGCTGCACGACGGGCTCGAGCTGCACGATGGGCTGCGAGACGGGCGTGGCCACGCGGCGGAAGGCCTCCGGCGCGATGGGGAAGGCCCCGCTCGACGCGAGGCCCGGGAGCACCCGCACCACGGTGGGCTCGCTCTCCATCAACGTCATGTTGCGGCCGCGCAGCACGGAGCGCAGCCCGTCGGCGGCCTCGCCCGCGTCGGCCCAGCGCCGCTCGGGGTCGCGCTCGACGCACTTCAAGAACCACCCGTCGAAGCCCTGGGGGAGCAGCCCGTGTTCGAGCCCCTGCTCCAGCGCGCGCAGCCCCGGCGGCTCGATGGGGTGCACCGCGATCTCCATGAGCAGCGCGTTGAGGTTGACCCCGTCGTTCTCGACCGAGCGCCAGTAGTGCCGGCCGGTGAGCAGCAGGTAGGCGAGCAGGCCCATCGGCCAGACGTCGGTGCTGCGCCGCAGCTTCGCGCCCGAGCGCGCCTGCTCGGGGGCCATGAAGAGCGGCGACCCGAGCTGCCGCGTGACGGTCACCGAGGTGCCGTTGTTGGCGATGAGCTTCGAGATGCCGAAGTCGAGCACCTTCACCACGAAGGGCATGCCGCGCAGGCGAGAGCGCGCGACGAAGATGTTGCGGGGCTTCAGGTCGCGGTGGATCACCCCCGCGCGGTGCGCGGCCGCGAGGGCGTCGCCGAGCTGCTCGAAGATCTCGAGCGCCTCGTGGGTGGGCAGTCGGCCGCGGCGGTGCAGCAGGTCGGAGAGGTCTTCGCCCTCGAGGAGCTCCATCGCGAGGTAGGGGATCTCGGTCTCCTCGTCGACGCCCGCGGCGATCACCTCGACGACGTGGCCGCTGCCGATCTGCGCGCCGATGCGGGCCTCGAGGCTGAACTGCTCGCGGCTGTAGGGGTCGGCCACGAGCTCGGGGCTCAGCACCTTGAGCGCGCGCAGCTTGCCCGACGAGATCTGCTCGGCGACGTAGACCGCCCCCATGCCCCCCTCGGCCAGCGCGCGCACGATGCGGAAATCCCGGGCGAAGACCACCCCGGGCCCCAGGCTCGCGAGCGCCGACGACATCAGGCCGGCGACTCTAGCGCATTCCGGCGCCGTTCCCCGTTTTGTGCGCGCGGGGGATAGCATCGGCCCCCAGCCATGCGCGTCGCAACGCTCTGGATACACCCCGTGAAGTCGTGTCGGGCCGTCGCGCTCGAGCGGGCCGACCTCGAGGAGACCGGCTTCCGCCTCGACCGCCGCTGGATGATCGTCGACCCCGACGGGGCCATGGTCACCCAGCGGACGCACCCCGCGCTCGCCACCGTCGCGGTCGCCGTCGCCGACGACCACGTCTCGCTCCGCGTCGACGGCCACGGCCCGCTGACCCTGGCCCTCGACCCGGGCGCCGCCGCGCCGCTCGTTCGCGCGACGGTCTGGGACGACCTCGTCGAGGCGCCGCGCGCCAGCCCCGACGCGGCCGCGTGGCTGCGCTCGGCGCTCGGCCTCGAGGGCGACCTCGTGTGCATGCCGTCGCCCAGCGGGCGCGCGGTCGACCCGCGGTACGCCCGGGCGAGCGACCGCGTGGGCTTCGCCGACGGGTTTCCGCTGCTGCTGGCGACGCAGGCGTCGCTCGACGACCTCAACGCGCGGCTCGCCGACCCGGTGCCGATGCAGCGCTTTCGCCCCAACGTCGTCGTCGACGGCGCCGCCCCCTTCGACGAGGACCGCTGGTCGGTGCTGCGGCTCGGGATGGTGCGGTGCCGCGCCGTGAAGCCCTGCGCCCGCTGCGTCATCGTCAACACCGACCCCTGGACGGGCGCCCGGGGGGTCGAGCCACTCCGCACGCTCAGCCGCTTTCGCACGCGCGAGTCGAAGGTGTTCTTCGGGCAGAACCTGGTGCTCGCCGGCGGGTCGATCGGGCAGTCGATCGCGGTGGGCGACGAGGTCGTCGTCGAGACCCGGCTGGCGCCCGACGAGGTGCTCGCCTTCGAGGCGGAGGTCGGGGCCGTGGAGTGAAGCCCGCCCGGTGGGGCGCGAGTGGCTTCCCAAATTGTCGACCGTCGCGGTAACGTCGGCGAAGAGGTTGAACGCGGCGCGCGTACACGCGGCGTGAGACGCCACGGCCCTGCTGGCATCGGTGCTCCGCGCGTGTGGGGTGCGGTTGTTGGGTGGGGACCGAACGATCGAGCAGGAGCGGGGGCACCGCGCTGCGCGATCGACCACTTCGTGCAGCACACGCCAAGGAGCCGCAAGTCATGTCCGACTCTTCCAAGAAGCCCGACGCCGTCCCGACCAGCCTGACCGAAGACGAGATCACCGAGCACGCCCCGGCGCGCCGCTCGGTGCTCGCGCTCCTGAGCGCGACCGTGCTCGGCGGCGCCGCCAAGGCGCTCGGCGGGTGCATCGTCGCCAACCCGCAGCCCATCCAGACGGGGCCCCAGCAGCAGGGCTACGTCCAGCAGCAGCCGCAGACCGTGGTGGTGCAGGGCGGGCAGACCGGCCTCACCGACAGCGACTCGGGCTCGTACGCCGACCCCGTGAACAACGGCCGCGGCGGCCCCCGCGGCATGCAGACCGGCCTCACCGACGGCGACTCGGGCACCTACTCCGACCCGGTCAACGGCGGCCGCGGTCGCTACGGCCGCGGCGGCGCCACGGGCCTCACCGACGGCGACGCGGGCGCCGGCTCCGACCCGGTCGGCAACGGCCGCGGCACCGCGCGCCTGGGCCAGACCGGCATCACCGACTCCGACTCGGGCAACTGGGCCGACGGCGTCGGCCACGGCCGCGGCCGCCGCTGGTAGTCCGCGCGCCGGCGCACCCGACGCGTCGGCCGAACCGCCCCCCTCCAGAGAAACCCCACCGATGACATCGTCCTTCCCCACGCTGGCGCGGATCCTCGATCCGCTGCCGGTCGACGACTTCCTGCGTGACCACTGGGAGCGCGCGCCGCTCGTGCTGCGCCGCGACCGCCCCGGCGCCTTCGAGGGCCTGCTCTCGCTCGACGACATCGACCGCTACCTGGGCGCCAACGACCTGCACCACCCGGCGGTCTCGCTGGTCGACCACCGCCGCAAGATCGCCGTCGAGGAGTACACCTTCCCGAGCGGGCTCATCGACGTCGTGAAGCTCTTCAAGCTCTACGACGCGGGCGCCACGATGGTCTTCGCGCAGCTCGAGGCCCACCACCGCGCGCTCTTCGAGTGCATCCGCGCGCTCGAGGGCGAGCTCAGCACGCGCTTCCAGGCGAACATCTACCTCACGCCCGGCAACGCGAAGGGCTTCCACCCGCACTACGACAGCCACGACGTGTTCGTCGCGCAGGTCGAAGGGTCGAAGCACTGGATGCTCTACGACACGCCCGTCGAGCTCCCCCTCCGCCGGCAGGAGTTCGACCCCAAGGAGACGAGCTGCGGCGCGCTCTCGCGGGAGTTCGACCTCGACCCGGGCGACGTGCTCTACATCCCGCGCGGGCTCATGCACGACGCCCGCACCGCCGACGGCGGCGGCCACTCGCTGCACGTCACCTTCGGCGCCCTCTTCACCTCGTGGACCGACCTGCTCGGCGAGGCCCTCGGCCGCTGGGCCCTGGCCGACGTGCAGGGCCGCCGCGCGCTCCC
>JAQBQI010000036.1 GCA_028287085.1 Myxococcaceae bacterium | reverse complement strand
GGCGGCGGGCGCGGGGTGGTTCTGCGCCGAGGCCGGCGGGGTCGCGGCGAGCGCGAGGGCGGCGAACACGCATCGGACGAGCGCGCGGGTCATGCCCCGAGCGGTGGCAGAGAAGCGGCCCCGACGGCAAGTAACCGTCGGTGGGCGCGTCAGTGTTTTATGGGGTGCGGTAAGGCGGAGGGCGGGAGGAGGCGGGGCGGGGGGAGGCGGTCGATCAGTGACCGCCGACCTTGCCCTGGAGGAAGTAGGCGATGAGGAGGGCGTAGAGCACCAGCGACTCGATGAGCGCGAGGCCGAGAATCATCGGGGTGCGGATCTTGGCGTCGGCGCCAGGGTTGCGGGCGATGCCCTCGAGGGCGGCCGCGGCGACGCGGCCCTGGGCGAGCGCGCCGCCGAGGGCGCCGACGCCGATGGCGATGCCGGCGCCGAGGGCGGCCATCATCTGGGCGTCGTAGGAGTTCGAGCCGGGGGCCGCCGCGACGGTCTCCTGGGCGAAGGCGGCGAGGGTGTAGAACGTGACGAGCAGCGCGCTCGAGAGGGCGGTGATCTTCTTCATGACGGGGAGTCTCCTTCTTGGGTTCGTATCGATCGGTGCCCCAACAGCGGGGCGATGGAACACTCTAGGAATCACGCGTGCTCGGCGTGGCCGTGCTCGGCGTGGGCGTCGTGCCCGTGGTCGTCACCGTGGTCGATGGCGAGCTGGAAGTAGATCGTCCCGAGCAGGCAGAACACGTAGGTCTGCAGGACGACCACCAGCACGCCGAGCACCATGATGGGCACCGGCACGAGGAGGAAGGCGAGGCCGGTGAACACGCTCACGACCATGTGGTCGACGAAGAGGTTCACGCAGAGGCGGATGGCCAGCGAGAGCGGGCGCACGAGGTGCGAGATGATCTCGAGCGGCAGCATGAGCGGCGCGAGCGCCGGCATCGGGCCGATGAAGTGCTTGAGGTACGCGGCGCCCTGGTGCTTGAGCCCGTAGTAGTGGGTGGCGAAGAAGATCACCAGGCCGCAGGCGAGCGTGACGTTGAAGTTGCTGGTGGGCGGCGCGAAGCCGGGGATGAGCCCGAGCGCGTTGGAGAAGAAGATGAGCAGCGCGCAGGTGCCGATGATGGGCAGGAAGTGGCGCGCCTCCTTCTTGCCGAGCACGTCGGCGAGCAGGTCGTAGAAGGTCTCGACGAAGCTCTCGGTGAACGAGGCGACGGTGAGCGACCCCTCGGGCACCACGGCCTCGCTGGTCTTGTTGATGCGGCCGCGCGTGATCAGCACGAAGACGGCGATGAGCAGCACCACGAAGAGGGCGATGGTCGTGTACTCCAGCGTGACCGGCGTGTTGGCGGGGTAGCTGAAGTGGTTGGGGAGTTCCTGCGCGGGCAGGCCGTCGGCGCACATGCCGCCGGCCTCGAGGGCGGTCTGCTGCCCGGCGGCGTTGACGCACCCGTAGTGGTTGAACATGGCCCAGAGCGCCCGGAAGTTCGGCAGCGCCAGGAGGTACGTGAACCATGACGTGTGGTCGGGCATCAGCGCTTTCCTTCGTCGGAGTCGGGTGGGACGGAATCTTCGGCGGGCTTCGCGCTGACGGCGTCCCAGAGGCCGCCGCCGGCGATGGCCACGACCACCGCGGTGATGCCCGCCATGAAGCTCCCGCCGTGGACCCACGACCGCGAGATCAGCAGGCCCACGCCCAGGAACAGTGCGGCGGTCTTCGCCAGGAGCAAGGCCATCGCCGCGCCTTTGCCGGCGTGGACGTTGGGGTCGAGGAGGCGCGTCACCACGCGGGCCAGCACCCAGAGGTTGAGCAGGCCGACGGCCGTGCCGATGACCGACGAGAGCGCGCCCGTCGCGCCGAACTGGCGCTCCATGACGACCGCGCTGGCGAGGCCGGCGGCGAGGGCGACGAGACCGATGCGGCGCGCGAGATCGCCGTCGGGTCGCGGGGACTCCGTCGGGGCGGCGCTGCTGTCGGGCTCGGGGTTGCTCACGGGGTCGTCGGGGGCTTCGGGTCGTCGTTCTTGGGGGGCGCGGGCTTCTCTTCGTCGCGGGTCGCGAAGCGGTACATCGATCGGAACCCCGCCGCCGCCCCGATCGCGAAGCCCACCAGCAGGAAGGTCTGCCCGGTGTGGTAGCGGGCGTCGATCCACCGGCCGAGGGCCGCCATCACCACGATGGAGATGACGAACTCCAGGCCCAGCGAGAGGCCGGCCATGTCACGGAGGGGGAGCTTCATCGGGTCTGCTCGGCTCTCCTGTGGCGGGGCGGGCGCCCTTTCAAGGCGTCCAAATCGGCGCGCTTCTATCACCGCGCACTTTGCCCGGTCAAGGCACGGACGCGGTGCGGAGCCCCACGGGGCCCCCGGGCGCTCGCTTGAACACCCACAGCCCGCGGAGGCAACGGACGGGGCGCGACCCGTCCCGGGGTGATCTCCGGGGGTCGAAGCTGCCATCGTCGCGGCCGAGGAGAAGCCCCCGACATGTCCAAGCCCCCGTCGAGTCGGTCTTTGTCGAAGCGGGTTCAACCCGGCGCCCGGGCCGCGCTCTCCGCGGCCCTCGCCCTGGCGGGCTGCGGCACCGCGTCGCCCGGGCGCCACGCGTCGACCGCGCAGCCGCTGACCGTCTCGGCGCCCGTCGAGGTCGAGCCCGGCGTCAGCGTGCCGGCCGCGACGACCACCACGCTCGTGCGCGCGGCCTTCAACGGCACCGTCCACCTCGCGGCCTGGGTCGACGCCTCCGGGGTCGTGATGATGACCCGCGTGAGCGCGGCGGGCGTCGTGCTCGACCCGCTCGGCATCGCGCTCGGCCCGTCGGTGACCGCGAGCCTCGCGCGCGACGCGCCCTCCGTCGCGAGCGACGGGACGAGCTTCCTCGTCGCCTGGACGGCTCGCGCCGGCGAGGTGCGGGCGGCGCGCGTCGACGG
>JAQBQI010000020.1 GCA_028287085.1 Myxococcaceae bacterium | reverse complement strand
GCGGGGCGGCCGTACCGTATGACCGTCGACGAGGGAGGACGCCTGCTGGTGCTCGGGACGGGCGCGCTCGTGCGGCTCTCGATCCCGGACGTCCAGGCCGAGACCATTCCCCTGCCCGCGGGGTGGCCGGTGGACGCGTGGAATGACGACCTGCCCGGGAACCCCGCGGTGCTCCTCGCGGCGCGTCGGGGCGCGATCCTTCTCATGTTCCGGTCGCTGTGGGAGCGCGGCGTGGACGGCGTCTGGCGAGAGCGCTTCGGGTGCGCCGACCCGCAGCCTTCGACGCAGTGCCTCGAAGGCCGGGACGCGCATGCGGCGACGATCGACGACGGCGGCGTCTGGCTGCTCGACCGGCGGTACGCGCTCTGGCGACGGCGCGACGGCGACCGGACCTTCGTCCGCGTGAACGCTTCCGTCCACGGCGAGTTCGACGCCATCGGGGTGGCGCCCGACGGCGTCCTGACGCTGGCGTCGAGGGCGGCGCTCCTCCGCTCCCGTGACGGCGGCCACTCCTTCGAGGGTGTCGCGCTCAGGCGAGAGCACGCCAGCACCGTGGCCCTCGCGGGCGTGATCGCGACCGGCGAGGGGCTCCTGCTCATGTTCCCTGGCCTTTTGACGAACTTGAGCCCGATCGAGCGGCTCCCCCCCGATGCGCAGGTGTTCGAGGAGGCGGGTGGGCTGCGCACGGCGGAGACGTCGCTCGCGGCCTGGGTCCGCGACGGGGACGTGCTGTACGGGGGGAGAGGGAACGCCCTCTGGCGGGCGTCCATCCGCGCGCTCCTCCGGCCGCGGCAAGAGGGCGACTGCGAGGCGGAGTGACGGCGCGGCGCGCGGTGGTGTCGACGCGGCGGAGGCGCCCTCAGCCGTTGGGGCGGTCGTGATCGCAGACGGCGAGCGGCGCACGCTGCACCGGCGCGAGGCACACGCGCAGGTTGGCGGCGCCCGGGCAGCTCGCCGTGCCGCCGATGCGACAGCCGCGCGCCTCGCACCGGTGGCGGTTCTCATAGCTCTCGGCGCCCGAGTAGCGGCAGTAGTCGCGGCACGCGCTGGAGCTGCCCCGCTCGCAGATGTAGCAGCCGTCCGCGGAGGCCGTCCGCGAAGTGGCGACGACGGCGAGCAGCGCGAGCGAGGCGAGGAGGAAACGAATCGTTCGCATGACGATCACCCCTTGCGCGGCCTTGGAATGGGGGCGGCGCGCGGACATCACACCCGCTCGCCGCGCCTGCGTCAAGCGCGGGTCGAACACGTCTCGAATCAATGCCCCGCAAGGAATCGTACAGCGGTCGGGCGAGTCGGCACATCGATGCGCGCGCGGTGGACGGCGGACGCGATCGAACCAGCCCACCGCGCGCGACCCCCTCTTGCCACTCAATCGGGAGGACTGTGGATGAACCGCCACGCCGAGCCGCACGCATCGCGGGCGCACCATTGAGCTCGCTCGCGGCATCCGCGGGGGCGCTACGTGGAACTACAAGTCGAGTGCTGCCGTCACGAAGGCTTCGCCCTCGGGCAGGTTGCGGATCCGCAGCCGGGCGCCGGGGAACGAAACCGCGATGCGGTGACTCGACACGCCCAGCCGGCGCCACGAGGCGGGCAGTGGCGAACGCAAGTCGCCATAGGTCCTGATCTCCATGAGGATCTCGACGCGACGGCGGCCCGCACGCACGTCGAAGTGGTCCCGGCGGCTCAGGTCGATTCCCTCGGGGTATCCGCCATCGAGCTCGAACGGCAGACGCGTTGCCCTGCCAGTCGAGGAAAGGCGCACGGTCAACTCGTAGCAGCAGTGCGCGCCGCCGCTGAACGACGGCTGGATCTCGTCCACCGTGCCGTCGCCGTCCAGGTCGAACGCCCGCGTCCAGCGCTCCGGCTGGCCCTCGCCCCACGTGCCGCCGTCGAGGCCCGACACCCGCGTCCGGTGCTGCGCTTCGGACGCAGTCTCCGAGCGGGGCGCGGGCGGCGGCGCCGCGGCGCGCGAGCCGCACGCGAGCAAGCCGAGGAGCGGGGCGAGCTGTTTCACGCGTGCCGAGACCTATCAGGGCAGGGGATGAAGTCCAAGCGGCGGCCCCGGCTGCCAGACGACTACCCTCATCAGACCGCGTCCGCCTTGCTGCCCGCCCCGCCCCAGGACTCCACCTCCAGGTAGGCGATCGCGCCCGACGACGACATCCGGCCGAGGAGCGCGAAGACCGCGCGGTGGGACGCGGCGGCCCGTTCGATGTGCTCGCTCCGTTCGTCGGCGCGCTCGAACTCCTCGTAACGCGCCCGTCGCGCTTCGGCCCCCCGGATGATCGGGAGCGGTTCACCGCCCAGGCCGGTCCAGCAGGCTCTCGTCAACGGGAACATCTGGAAGCCCTGCGGCATCGCGATGCTCCTCGTGGGAACGGGAGTCTCGATGACGGCGACCGTTCGGGCGACCGATGCGCTCAAGACATAGGCCAGTACGGCGTACTCCTCGGGTCGATCATCGGGGGCGCCACCTGCTGTCCGCTGCTGAGCCTCCGCTCAGCCATGAATCTGCTGGCTTGTTCGCAGCCACCGGCGGTAGTCCTGCGTGTAGAAGCCGATCAGCGTGCCAGGGATCATGGCCAGCGCCGCGTCTGCGCCCTCGGCTGCGTAGCAGCGCCGGATGCGGGCTTGCTCCTGAGCCATCGCGGCGTACTCCTCGGTTGTCGGCATACGCCGGATGCGTCCGACAGGACGAGGAATCGGTGCCAGGAGTTGCCGAACCCGTTTCACGAGCGCCGTAAAGTCGTGTTGGTTCGGCTCGGGCGATCGATCTTCGATCGCGCAGACGGCGCAATCCACGATCCATCGGTTATACGCGGGCACGCGGGATTGGACTGAGAGCAGAGGCGCCCGGAACTCCGGTCGCGGCTCGATCATCGCCAGCCACGCTCCCCAGACCACGCCTCGCCACGTCAGCTCGAAAAGAAGCGCTTCGAAAAAGCCGCGATCCAGAACGCCGAGGCTGCGAGCGCAGGTGTAGAAGAACTCCAGGGGTTCGATCTGAAGCGCGGGATACTCCCAGAGGGCGGCATCGCACCCCTCAGCAAGCTCAAGCTGCCGCTTCAAGTACCGGAGCGCCCCCGCAGGCCTGGCCAGCGTAAGGTAGGGGCTCATGCGGAGGAAGTGGGCAACGTCCTCAACCCAGGGCCCTTCAGTCATGAGAATCTGCTCAACATCGCAGTACACTGCCGCCCGCTGCCTATCCCATGACGCCCGCTGTTGTACAGCCGACTACGCGACCGCGGTGCGCGCGTAGACCGCCACGACCCCGCACGACGTCCCGACGACCAGGACGCCGCCGTCGGCCGAGAGCGCGAGCCGCGCGACCGAATCGAGGCCGTCGACGGGCCGCACCCGCGCCGCGCAGCGGGCCGTCGGCGCGAGCGACCAGACCTCCACGTCGTCGCGGTCGGCGAGCGCCATCCAGCGACCGTCGGCCGAGACCTCGAACTCCCAGATCGCGGCCGACTTCTCGCGCACCGCGACCTCGCGCCGTGCCCCGAAGGCCTCGCGCACCACGAGCCGGTCGCCTGCGAGGCCGAACGACAGCGGCCCGTCGTCGGTCGGGCGCAGGCCCATCAGATGACCGGGCACCGCCTCCCGCGCCGAAATCTGACGTCCCGTCGGCGCGTCGAGCGTCACGAACGACCATTCGTCCCTGTCGACCTTCGTATTCCCGCAGGCGGCGACCACGACCCGAGACTCGGCGTCGGAGAAGGCCGCCTCGAAGCGCCTCACGTCTTTGATCCACTGCGACCACTGCACGGGTGTCGCGGTCTGGTCGCTCCAGAGTTGGAGCCGCCCGTCGGAGATCACCAGCAGTCGAGCGCCGTCCCGCGCGCCGACAAGGCCGAGCGTCGTCGCGGAGCGCACCTGCCGCCGCCATTGCGCCTCTTCGAAGCCCGTCGCGAGGCTCCAGCGACGCACGTAGCCGTCGCTCCCGGCCGTCCGCAGCGAGCGCCCATCGCGGGTGAACTCCACTCCGCGCACCTCGCCGTCGACCTCCAGTGTCCACAGGGTGTCGTCGCGCGCGAGGTCATAGACGCGCACCTCGCCGTCCCTGTCGCCGCTCGCCGCGAAGCGCCCGTCGGGCGACACCGCGAGGGCGGTGATGCCGTCGCGATGGCCCTCGATCGGCGTGCGCTCGGCCCCGGTGGCGGCGTCGACGATGCGGGGTGACTCCCGGAGGGTGTGCACGGCCAGGCTGGTCCCGTCGGGCGACGGGAGGAGCCGACCCCAGTCCGAGGGTCTCCTCGCGGGTCGCCCTGACGGCGCGCACCAGCGCACTGCACCCGTCGCGGAGATCGCGCAGAGGCGATCGCCGCTGTCGAGCGTGAAGAAGCTCTCGCCGGCGGCTGAGCACGCCACGGCGACGATCGCCCGCGGCGCGCCGCCGCCGTGCGGCCGCACGCGCCAGAGGCGCTCGCCCGTCGCGACCTCCCAGCACGCGACCTCGCCGTCGTCGAGCCCGGCGATCACCCGGCGCCCGTCGTGGCTGAAGGCGACCGCGCTGGCCCGGCCCAGCCCCGCCGGGGCCATGGGCGCGACGGCCGTTCCGTCGGGGCGCGACACCCTCAGCGGGCCGAGTTTGTCGGGGACGTGGGAACTCGTCCGCGAGACGATCAGCGCCCCGTCGGGCGACACCGCGAAGGGGCGCTCGCCGGACCAGGAGCCGACGACGTCGCCGCCGGGTAACGCGTAGACGTCCACCCGGAAGTAGCAATGGACCGCGAGGCGCCCGTCCGAGGACGCAGCGAAGTCACCCAGCGTGGGCCCGAAGGGGAGCGTGGCGAGGAGTTGGCCCGCGCGGAGGTCCCAGACCTCGGTGACTTCGCTCCAGCCCTTCCGCAACGCGGTGATGGGCGAACACGCGGCGTCGATGGCGAGGCCCGCGACGGGCGCGCGTGAATCGAGGAAGGTCGGCGGGAGGCGCTCGCCGGTGCGGACGTTCCAACTCTCGACGCGGGGGGCGGCGGACTCGAGTGTCGGTTGCAGGTGGAGGATCGCGCCCGACGGGTCCCAGCCGAGGAGACGCAAGAGGTGCGCACCGGCCTTGAAGCCGGGGTTGCCGAAGCGGCGCAATGGCGTGAGCCGATGGCCGTCCTCGGTCTCGATGGCGGGGTCGTCATTGGAGGGGTTCAACGGTCGTGCGCGGCGGAAGTGTTCGCCTATGCGCGAACGAAGAGGTCACGAAAGAAGCCCGAACGCGTCTGGCTGAGGCTCCACAGCCACCGCGCCCTTCGGCTGAGCACGGACGAAGTATCACGAGGCTACCTGACCTTCGGTCAGGGCCTGATGCTGCCCGAGGGGCTCTACGACGACAACTCCGAGCTGCACGACCTCAACCAGCCGCTCCTCGCAGACGCGCTCCAGCGCTGGGAGGCCGTCGTCGGCTCCATTCGCGAATGGGAGGGCAGCCGCGGCGTCTGGCGGTACGGGTACCGGCCCCGACCACCCGGCACGTTGTCGGAACGAACCGCCGTAGTGTGGACTCCTCACAGCCTCGCTCGGAGCCGTCTACCAATCACGCTTCGCCTGGCCCACTCTTCCCCCATGCCCGCGCTGCTCCCCATCTTCCTCTTCGCCGCGGTGCTCCTTTTCGTCGCCGCTCTCAGGATCCAACACGCGACTCGCGTCTTCCTGTGGGTGGCCGCCACGCCCGATCGCACGCTGCGCCCCCTCCTCGGCGCGTCGTGCGTCTCCGGTGTCGTCGCAGCCACCGCTCTCGTCGCGCGCGGCCTTCCCCCGCCAGCCGCCTTCGCCGCCGGTGCCATCCTCACGCTCGGTGTTCTTGTCGCCGCCGCGGGGGTGCTCGGGATCGAGGGTAGCCTCGTCGAGAGCGGGTCCGAGGCCGCCGAGCGCGTCGCGCTCGGTCAGCCGCCGAAGAGCAGCACCCCCGGCCGTGTCATCGCCATCCTCATCGGCGCCGCGCTCACCGGTGGCGCCAGCGCACTCTGGTTCCCGATCGCATGTCGCTCGGCTTCGCAGAGACCGACGAGTCGATTCACGTCCCTTCGACGGTCACGTACGCGAAGCGGCGGTTCTTCGAGCCCACCTTGAGCAGGTACCGCTTCCCGCGCTCAAGCTGGAACTGCCCGTCCGTGACTCGCGCGCGATCGACCTCGACGCCGCCCTGCTCGACGAGGCGCCTGCCCTCGCCGTTCGACTTCACGAGGCCGACCGCGGCGAGCGCCTTCGCGATCCAGAGCGTGGGCCCATCGGTCGCGACCTTGAACTCGGTAACGTCGTCCGGGACGGCGTCGGCGCTGTAGATGTTCTTGAACGCCTGCTCCGCGGCGGCGGCCGCGTCGGCGTCGTGGAAGCGGGTGACGATCTCCCGCGCGAAGAGCGCCTTGATCTCGCGCGGGTCACGGCCGGCCGCCTTCTCGGACTTCAACCGCACGATGTCCTCGCCCGAACGCGACGAGAGCAGTTCGAAGTACCGGAAGATGACGTCGTCATCGACCTGCATCGTCTTGCGGAACATGACGAGCGGCTCCTCGGCGAGTCCGATGTAGTTGTCCGCGCTCTTCGACATCTTCTTGCCGACGACCGCGCCGTTCTCGAACTTCGCGTCGGTGCCTTCGAGCAGCGGCACCGTCAGTACCATCTGCGCGCTCTGGCCGTACCTCGGCATGATGTCGCGGCCGACGAGGAGGTTGAAGAGCTGGTCGGTGCCGCCGAGTTCGATGTCGCACGCGAGCGCGACGGAGTCGTAGCCCTGGAGCAATGGGTAGAGGAACTCGTGCTGGTAGATCGGCCGCTTGTCGGCGAAGCGCTGCGCGAAGTCGTTGCGTTCGAGCATCCGAGAGACGGTCACCTTCGCCATCAACTCCACCAGGTCGGCGGGCGACATCGCGTCGAGCCACTCCGAGTTTGAGCGGATCTCGGTCCGGTCGCGGTCGAGGATCTTGAAGGCCTGCTCGGTGTACGTCTGCGCCGAGGCCCGGACCTCCTCGCGCGTGAGGCGCGGGCGGAGATCGCTCTTGCCCGACGGGTCGCCGACCATCGCGGTGAACTCGCCGACGAGCAGGATGACGGTGTGCCCCAGGTCCTGGAACTGGCGCATCTTCGTCATGAGCACGGCGTGACCGAGGTGCAGATCGGGCCGCGTTGGATCGAAGCCGACCTTCACGCGAAGGGGCCTGTCGGCGGCGATCGCCGTCTTGAGGCGCGCCTCCAGTTCGGCGCGCACGTGCACGTCGACTGCGCCGCGCGTGATGATGGTGAGATGTTCCTCGACCGAGGGGTTCATGCGCTCTCTCTACCAGAGAGCCGGGCGATTCATCGCCCCCGGCAGCTGCCCTTCCGAGCGATGCGTCGCCGGTCCCCTCGCGACGTGGATGGGCATCACCACCAGAGTCCGACTTCGTCTGCATCCCCGGTGCCCTGACCCTTTGTCGATCCGCCCATCGCGTGTACCGTGAGCGGGTGCGACCTGATGCCGACCGATGCACCGTCCGGCCCGCACCACGACCTCGCGCCGAGCCTCGCGAGCGATCTCCCCAACCACCGGTAACACCGATGCCCTACCGCACCCCCGCGCCGCCCGCACGACGCCCGTTGCCCGCGCCGCGCCCGCTGCCTGCCGTCGAGCGCACGCCCGCGCGGTTCACGCTGGACCAGGAGCTCGCGATCGCCGCGGGCTCCATCGTGCTCACCGTGTTCCTCGCCCTGGCGGAGTGCGTGGCGTGGTCGTGCTGAACTCTCTCGCACATCCTAGGGCATGCACGACTTCCGGCACGACGTCCCGGGCTTCCTCGCTCAACGACTCAGGCCCATCACCCCGGAGGGAGCATGAGCCGATTCGCCTATACCCCGCTCCGCCGTCGTCGTGAGCAAGGCGACTCGCGGGCGTAGTCCGTGTGCCCTCACGTCTGCGGCAACGCATCCGGGCCCCTGAAGACGCCTCCGATGACGACCGCCCTGGCGGGCTTCGGGGTCGGGAGGACTTCGCACACCGAGCGCTGTTCGCGGGCTCGAACACCGGCCCTGGGAGATCTCGATGCGAGGTCCGAAGGTCTCGGTGGCGTGCTCGCGGAGCCGGGAGATGATGCACGGAGCGGAGCGAGCGTGCCGTTGACGTCCCCCACGCTCGCCACCGAGATGCTGAAGTAGTCGTCCGCCGCGCCACCCTCGAGGACATTCGACGCGGTCGGACTGATCCCCGAAGCTCTCCCGAGGAACACGCTCGCCGTGCCGGCGTTCGCGCGCCCGCCTGGGCTCGCGCCGTAGGTCCCGACGACGAGGTCGGCGTACCCGTCGCGGTTGAGATCCCCCACGCTCGCCGCCGAGTAGCCGAAGCGGTCGCCCGCCGCGCCGCCTTCGAGAACGCTCGCCGCGGTCGCGCCGATCCCGGACGTGCTCCCGAGATACACCCTCGCCGTGCCCGCCTGCACGCGCCCGCCCGGGCTGTCGCCAGAGGCACCGACGACGAGGTCGGCGTACCCGTCGCCGTTGACGTCCCCGGCGCCCGCCACCGAGGAGCCGAGGCGTTCGTTCACAGTGTCGCCTGCGAGGACCCTCGCCGCGGTCGCGCCGATCCCCGATGCGCTCCCGAGGAACACGCTCGCCGTGCCTGCGCCCGGGCGCCCGCCCAGGTTCACAATCGCTCCAACGACCAGGTCCGTGTACCCGTCGCCGTTGAGATCCCCCGCGCTCGCCAGCGCGTGGCCGAATTGGTCGTACGCCGCGCCCTGGAGGACCCTCGCCGCGGTCGCGCTGATCCCCGACGCGCTCCCGAGGAACACGCTCGCCGTGCCCGCGTTGACACTGCCGCCCGGGCTCGCAAGGATCGCCCCGACCACGAGGTCGCTGTTCCCGTCGCCGTTGACGTCCCCTGCGTCCGCCACCGAGTAGCCGAAGTAGTCGCCCGCCGCGCCGCCTTCGAGGACCCTCACCGCGGTCGCGCCGATCCCCGTGGCGCTCCCGAGGAAGACGCTCGCCGTGCCCGCCTGCACGCGCCCGCCCGGGGCCGCACCATACGCCCCGGCGACCACGTCAGCGTACCCGTCGCCGTTGACGTCCCCCGCGCCCCCCACCGAGATGCCGAAGTAGTCGCGCGCCGCGCCGCCTTCGAGGACCCTCGCCGCGGTCGCGCCGATCCCCGTGGCGCTCCCGAGGAACACGCTCGCGGCGCCAGCGTTCGTGCGCCCCCCAGGGCTCGCGTAGTACGCCCCGACGATGAGGTCGCCGTACCCGTCGCCGTCGACGTCCCCCGCGCTCGCGACCGAGATGCCGAAGTAGTCGCCCGCCGCGCCGCCTTCGAGGACCCTCGCCGCGGTCGCGCCGATCCCCGACGCGCTCCCGTGAAACACGCTCGCCGTGCCGGCGCGCACACGCCCGCCCGGGCTCGCGTAGAACGACCCCACGACGAGGTCATCGTATCCGTCGCCGTTCACGTCGAAGTGGGGACGGCTGCTCGTGTCGACCGCGGTGCTCGCGCTGATCGCGGGCACATGGAACAGCCACGTCGGGCTGTACGCGGTGTCCGTGGCCGATCCCACCCTCCCTCGCATCCGCCAGAACACCACGCCGTTCGCGGGCAGGTCGGCCGACGGCCGCGCGCTGCTGCCGGCGACCGTCAGCGTCTCGATCACCGCCGTGCAGGCGCGATCGCGGCACAGCTCCACCGCCGCGCCGTCGTAGCCCGACGGCAGCACCCAGCGGAGGGTCGGACGCCGCTGGGACACGTCCCCGAGCGACATCGGCGCCAAGGGACGAGGCGCCGCCTGCACGACGCACGCGCTCCCGACGTTCACGTAGCCGGCGTTGCAGAGGACGCCGCAGTGACCCGAGGCGCACTGCGCGGCACCGTTGCTCGCGCCGGCGCACGCCACCCCGCAGGCCCCGCAGTTGGTCGTGGTGGTGAGCGCGAGCTCGCAGCCGTTGGCGTCGTTGCCGTCGCAGTTGCCGAAGCCCGTCGCGCAGGCGCCGAGCGCGCAGGCGCCGGCGGCGCAGGTCGCGGTGGCGTTCGCGCGGGCGCACGTGGCCCCGCAGGTGCCGCAGTTGGCGGTGCTGCTGAGGGAGATCTCACAGCCGTCGCCCGCGTTGCCGTTACAGTCGTCGTAGCCGGGCAGGCAGCGGAAGTCGCAGGCACCCGTGACGCACACCGGGGTCGCGCGCACGACGGCCGGACAGCTTCGGCCGCAGGCCCCACAGTGCGAACTGCTGGTGGTCGTGTCGGTTTCGCAGCCGTTGGCGGCGTTGCCGTCGCAGTCGGCGTAGCCCGTCGCGCACGTCGGGACGTCGGGCGCCAGAACGTCCACCCCGACGTCGGTCGCGGGGACGTCGGGCGCCGGAACGTCCACCCCGACGTCGGGCGCGGGAACATCGGACGCGGGCGCGTCGGGCGCGGGCACATCAGGCGCAGCCGGCACGTCGACCACGTCGGGCGCGGCCACCACGTCGGCGGCGTCGAACGGCGCCGGCGTGTCGACCGTCACGGCGTCGTTGCCGCGGTCGAGCGGCACGTCGTTCACGCGCGCCGTGTCGGTGAACTCGCGCGCGTCGAGCGTCGGCACATCGGGCGTCGCCGCGTCGTCGGGCGGGTTCGATCCGCCGCAGCCCGCCAGCAAGGCGACGAACAGTGCGACCGCCAAAGACCTGAGGTGCCCTACGGGTTCCATTGCGCGCCAAGGTCGCACGGACGAGACGAGGCGACACGAGAAGTCGATGGTTCGCTCCGCGCGGCGGACGGTTCATCGGCGCGGGTCGAGCGGTGTGGGCACGCCGCCGACGTTGCGTCCCCAGCAGGCGACAGCGAGCTTTCCAGCGGCCTCGTCGGGAGCACTCGACGACACCCTGCCAACCGCGCTGATTCGTGGAATGGGTTCTCTATCCACCCGAGCGGATCCGTGCAGGGAAGAGTGCCCCCAACGGAGGCACCCGCCGTCGGGCGTCGAGCGACGCCGACCGCTCGGGCGGGCGCCGGGGCACCCCTTCACCTCGGCGGGCCCCTGAACCGGACCTCCTATTCGCCCAGGGTGACGTTGATGCTGAAGGTCGAGAGCCCCAGGCGGCGAGTATGGGTCAATCGCTCGCACTTGCTCATCGTCAGGGCCTTCGGTCAACGGTGGGTGGATCGGCGCCGTCGAGGGTGCCCGGTTGGGCCGACCCATCCACTCGATGAATGGCCACGTTCGCTCGATCGAAGACGAGAGCGGGTCGGGTCGCCCGCCGCGTGAATCAGGACCTCCCGGGATCGGTCGGGGAAGTCTCAGTCTCTGCTGCTATCGCGCGACCCAACAAGCAATGAGAAATTGTGAGGTTCTCCGGGCCTGCTACCAGCCGCTGTCTCATTGTCACTTGCAACCCGACACGAGCGCTGCCTGCTGCGCGCTGGAGGCCGACCGGGCGGTCGTCGCCAACGTCGCGGGGACGAGGTGTTCGGCGGCAACCGCAACGCGACGAGGCCATCGCAATTCGCGAACACCAGCGAGCGCGTCGGGTGCGCGGTCATCCCTTGACCCGACGCGCGGTCAGCCGCCGGCCGGCCCCGTCGTGTCACAAGCCCGAGCCCGTGACGTCGGCGCCCTCCGGCACCACATCGTCCTCCGGCGCACCGGGGACCCGACGACCCGCGGCGCGACGGAGGTGAGCGATGGAGATCCGCATCGAGTTCTGCCTCGTCTGAAACTACAAGCCACGGGCTGCGGGTCTCGCAGCCGCAATCAAGGGACGTCTCGGGGTCGACGCGGCGGTGGTGCCGGGCGCGCGTGGGGCGTTCGAGGTGTTCGTCGACGGGCGGAGGATCTTCTCGAAGCTCGAGCGCGGGCGCTTCCCTACCGAGGAGGAGATTCTCGAGGCGCTCGACCGGCCGGGCTGAACCCGCCGCGACCGAACCCGCCGGTCCGAAGCGGGCGGCCGTGAGGTTCCGCACCACACCGGGGCAACCTCACGTCCGCCACCCGGACGCAGCTCGGCGTCGCTACTCGATGCGACGCGGCGAGGCCGCTGCGCTACGACTTCTACTTCGGACGCTACTGCGGTAGGGAGCTTCGCCAACCCGGACGCGCGAGCCCCGCGTGCCCGATCGCTCCTACTACCGCACGGCGTGACCGCTGCCCTCCCGCCCGGTGCGTCCGAACCCACGATCATCGTCACCCGAGAGAGGTCTTCCTTGCCCGTTCCCGTCGCCGAGGCTGTGTCCGCACTCGTGGAGGAGTTCACCCAGCAACTCCTCGCTCTCCTACCCGCCGCGGCCGCCGCGGAGCTGGACGCCCTCACCTTCCAGGCAGGCTCGATCCCCGGCCGGCAACCGTCCGCCGCCAGGCCGCCCGGCAAGAAGGCCCAAGGGGCGAGGTCGGGACCTTCGAAGGCCGCCGGATCGGGACGTCGATCCTCCCCGGAGGCGTCGCAGACCCTCGAGGCGATCGCCACGCTTCTTCGGGAGAAGCCGGGGCTCGGCGGCGAGGAGATCCGACGGACGCTCCGGCGCCCGCGCGGCGAGATCCGCGGCGCCCTGGCGCTCGGCCTCTGGACGGACGTGTTGCGCAACGAGGGGGAAGAGCGAGCCGCGACGTACTTCGTGGGTCCCGCAGGCGGGAAGGCCGACGCCCGGGCATCGGACGGGGGACACTAGCGCGCCGACCAGAACCGGGGCCGACGTCGGGCGGCGTCAGGGCGAGCGCAGCTCCCCGCGGGCGTTCCGAGCGAGTAGAGGTGGCGCGCGGAGGTCCACGTAGGTCTGGGGGAAGCCCGTCGCTCCGACCGGGCGGTCGTGCTCGAAGGGCGTGCCAGGCTCCAGCAGGCCGGGGCCCGCGACTCGCGGAGCCCCGTGCGCCCGGCGCCGGGCCATGCGGCGCCGGGCCATGCGGCGCCGGCCAGAGGGTGGTCACGGAGATCCGCGTTGGAGGTCGGGGATGAACGGGAGTTCGGCGACCTCGCCCCAGCGGCGCAGGTCTTCCTGGTCGTAGATGCGCGTGTCGATGAGGCCCGAGATCAGCGCGGTGCCGAGGGCCACGAGCGCGGCCAGGAGCGAGGCGATCGTGGCCAGCCGGGCGCGGCCCGGGGGCTCCGGCTCGACCGGCCGGGACGGCTCATCGAGCACCCGGATCTGCTCGCCGCCGAGCTCGGCGCGGCGCAGCGCGCCCTGGTGATGGAGCTTGCGGGTGAGGAGTTCCTGGTAGCTGGCGCGGGTCGTGGTGACGTCGGTATTGAGGCGATTGAACTCGGCCTCCACCGCGACGAGGCTGGTGCGGGTCAGGGGGTCGGGCGCGCCCGGCGCCGGGCCGCCATCCGCACGCTGGCTCGCGGCGAGCTCGGTCCGCGTTCGTTGAATGTCACGGTCGAGCGCGGCGACGCGCTGCTCGCGCTCGGCCGGAGACGGCGCCGGCCCCGGTCGCGTGGCCCCGCGCCGGCGCGCGACGGCGGCGTCGAGCTCCGCCCGGAGCCCCGCCAGCTCCCGCTCGGCGGCGGCGCGCGTCGGGTGGTCCAGCAGCAGCCCACGGGCGCGCAGCGCGTCCACCTCCGTCTGCTTCGCCCGCAGGCGGTCGCGCATCGCGGCAAGGTCGGCCGGCTCGTCGTCGGTGGCGGCGGGCGCCACGGAGGCGCGCAGCGACGCGGCGCGGGCCGACAGCTGCGCGAGGACCGCCTGGAGCCGGCGGGTGCGCGGCGAAGCACGGTCGGACACCGCGCCGTTGCGCGCGATCACGACGCGTAGCGGGCCCGGAGTGCGTAGGCGCACCTCGTCGACCATCGCCTGGTTGGCGAGCACGAAGCGGTCGAGCGATCGTTGCCGCTCGGCGAGCGACCCCTCGATCTGCGCGAGCTCGGCGTCGACGGTCGTGAGCGCCTCGCGCGCCCGGTCGATCGCGGTATCGCGGCGCGTCCTTACGAACAGGTCGACGAGCCCCTGGACGACCCGCCGCGCGTCCTCCGGGTCGCCGTACCTGTAACCGACTTGCACCGTGTCGGCCTGCACCGAGCGGTCGAGGCTCGCCCAGAAGAGTTCGGCGAGCTTCGTCTCGGAGGTCACGTCCCGGAGCCGCGGGTACAGTCGGAGGCGTCGGATGAGGCCCACGGTGTTGGTCCGCGAGCCGTAGACCTGCGACAGGCGGTTCTCGAGCGAGCGCTGCACCTCCTCGGCGCCCGGTCCGCTTCCGCCGGCGATCTCCGCCGCCTGGACCTGGAAGCGCGCCTCCGAACGAAACGTGCGCGGCCGCGTCACGACCCACGCCATGCCGGCGAGGAACACGACGGCGAACGCGGCGAGACCCCGCGGCCAATATCGCAGGGCACGCCGCGCGAGCGCGCCGTAGCCGGCCAGCAGGTCCCTGAACGCGAGCGGGGCGTCTTCCTTCTCTGCGGGGGTCATGGGGGCAGTGTTCGTTCGGTGGGGTGCGACGTCTGCGGCCCTCGCGTCGGGCGGCGCCGAGGCGGGGGCGACCGGCGCGACGGCGGGGTCCACCGGCGCCGCGCTGTCGCCGGCGACTGACGCGGGGCGCGACGA
>JAQBQI010000003.1 GCA_028287085.1 Myxococcaceae bacterium | reverse complement strand
TCGTCGCGCCGCCGCCGCGCCCGGTCGTCGTGCCCGCGACCAACGTCGCCGTCGCGCCGCCCGTCGTGCGCGTCGAGCCGACCCGCCCCGTGACGCCGCTCGCCGTGCTGCCCGCGACGGCCCGGGTCGCCAACCCCAGCGTCTCGATCACCCCGCCGCGCGACACCGGGAGCTCCCCGGCGCGCGGCCTCGGTGCGGGCTTCTGGACGGGCCTCGGGCTCACCGTCGCCGCGACCGCCACGGCCGTCGGCTTCTACGTCTACGCGAACTCCCTCGAGGACGACTACTACCGCATCGTCGCGGTCTTCGAGACCGAGACCGACCCGTCGCGGCAGAGCTACTACCGCGCCCTCGGCCTCAGCTACGCCGACGCCGTCGACCAGAACCGGCTCATCTCGTACATCACCGGCGGCGTCGCCGGCGCGGCCGCCGTCTTCACGATCGGCGCCGCGATCTACGGCGCCACCAGCCCCTCGACGCCCCGCCGCGCCAGCCTCCAGGTGCTGCCCTCGCTGCGCGGCGACGGCCTCACCCTCAGCGGAACCTTCTGACCCGCGGGCGCGGCGGCCTTGTCCTGGCGTGACGCCCGCTGTGCCGACGGGCTGAAGCCCGCGGCAACGCTGGAGACTCCGACGACCCGCTGAAAGCCCGCGTCGCGGGCTTTCGATGGAGGGCATCATCCGCCGTCGTTGCCGCGGGCTTCAGCCCGTCGGCCCGGCGAGGCGGGCGGAATCACCGTCCACACGAATCAGGGCGCCGACGCGCGCGACGCCGCCAGCTTCTCCCGGAGCCACTCGCGGTGGCGCCGCTCGTCGGCGAGGTTGTGCTCCACCAGCTCGCGGAGCTCGGTCGACAGGTCGACCCGCGCCGCCGCCCGCTCGTAGGCGGTGTTGGTGTCGTCCTCGTTGGTGATCATCGCCGCGAGCACCGCCGGGTCGCCCAGCAGCCCCGCGATCACGACCTTCCCCTTGGTGAGGTACTGCTTCATGTCCGGGCCCTCCGGGGGCTCGCGACCCATCGCGCGCAGCAGCACGCTCAGCTCGTGCACGTGCCGCTCGTGGTCCTGCTGGAAGGACGACATCTGCGAGCGGAAGCCCGTGTCCTCGAAGCGCGCCAGGGCCGTGCGGTAGGCCTCGATCGCGTCGTAGTCGAGCTCGATGAGCTGGTGGAGAAGGTCGCCGAGATCCGACTGGGTGCCGACCGCTGTTGCCATGACTGCCTCCGTGGACGTTGCGTCCCGTCAAGCAGTCGATGTGCCGTCGCGGCCGCCGCGAGGCGAGGCCCCCGTCGCGCGCGAGGCGGTTGTGCCCGGCTGTCACGATGGGGCGAGCGCGTCACGCGCCAGGCGCCCGCTGGGCGCGGCGCGCGCGGCTCTGCTACCTAAGGGCCGTGCCCCTCCCCCGACTGCTCGCGCTCGACCTCGACGGAACCCTCCTCGGCCCCGGCGACCGCATCGCCCCGGAGGACCACCAGGCCATCGGCCGCGCGCTGCGGGCGGGCATCGCGGTGACGATCGCGACGGGGCGCATCACGACGGGCGCGCTGCCGACGGCGCAGGCGCTCGGGCTGCGCGGGGCGATGGTGGTGGCCGACGGCGCGGTGCTGGCCGACGCGGTCGACGGCACGGCGCTGTCGCAGCACTCGCTGCACGAGGGCGTCGTCACCGAGCTCACGCACGCGATGGGCGGCCACGCGCTGCAGCCGTTCTGGTTCCTGCACGACGAGATTCACGGCGAGCACGGGTCGGAGGCGGTGGCGGGCTACGTGCGCACCTGGTCGCCGCGGCTGTCGCTGCACGCCGCGCTCAAGCACTCGGCGGCGTGGGAGCGGCGGCACGAGGTGGCCATCGCCATCGGGGTGGGGCTCCAGGCGGGCGTCGAGCGCACCGCGGAGTGGCTCCAGAAGCTGCACGGCGACCGGGTGAACGTGGCGAGCTTCCCGCTCGACCGCGAGCAGCGCTGGGCGATGATGGTGCGCGACCGCGCCTCGGACAAAGCCCAGGGCCTCGCGCGGCTGTGCCTGCGCGAGGGCCTCGACGCCTCGCAGGTCGCCGTCGTCGGCGACTGGATCAACGACGTCCCGATGTTCAAGTGGGCGGGGCGCAGCTTCGCGATGGGGCACAGCCCCGACGACGTGGCGCGGCACGCGACCGAGCGGCTCACGAAGACCGCCAAGGGCGTCGGCGGCGGCGTGGCCGAGGCCATCGGGCGCCTGCTGGGCTGAGAGCGAGGGCGCACGGACGGCGGCATCGCGCGGAGAGCGACGCCGCTGTCAGATCGATCAGCGTCGCGTCGTCTGGAAGCGAAACCGCTCCAGGAGGTGCTCATGCGCTCGTCCGTTCCGCCACCTGCGATCCTCATCGCCGTCGTCATTGCCACCAAGGACCGCGAGGCGGCCCTTGCGAACCGCGCGCTTCGCTCGGTCGTCGCGCAGACCCGCACGCCCGACTTCCTCGTCGTCATCGACGACTCGCACCCCCGCCACCGCGAGGCCAACCGCCGCATCGTCGACGGCGTCGTGCCGCCGGACGGGCGCGCGATGCGGGTTCGCTACCTCCGCAACGACCGCACGCCGGGCGCCAGCGGCGCCTGGAACGTCGGCCTCGACTGGCTCCACCGACAGGTCGACGACTGCGACCGCGTCATGGTGGCGATCCTCGACGATGACGACGGCTGGGAGCCCGACTACCTCACCGCGTGCGCCGCGCTCGCCGCGGAGCAGGACCTCGACATGGTCGCGGCGGACATCGTGCGGCGGGCGGGCGCCGAACCGGGGGAGGTCCAGCCCGCGCCCGACGCGCTCCGCACGGCGGACTTCCTGGTTCGCAACCCGGGCATCCAGGGCTCGAACCTCTTCGTCCGCCTGGGCTCGCTGCTCGCCGCGGGCCTCTTCGACGAGGCCCTCCCGAGCACCACCGACCGCGACCTGTGCGTGCGCCTCGCCGACCTGGGGTTCGTCCGCTACGGCAGGCTCGCGCGGGCGCTCGTCCACCACTTCGCCGACCCGGACCGGCCGCGACTTTCGCAGCCGGGCTCGCCTTCCAAGCTGGGCGGACTCGACGGCTTCTACCGCAAGTACCACCGTCGGATGAGCCCCTCCGAGCGCGCGGGATTCTGCGAGCGAGCGGGCAGCCTCTTCGGTTGGCAGCCGACTGCCCCGGCCGCCGCGACCGCGTCTACGCTCGCCCGCCCGCCTGCTCCGTCGGCCGAAACCCCTGCCCTCTCGCTCGTGGTCGGGTTGACCACGCAATCCGTCGTCGGCGCGGCGCTCACCGCGCTGCTCCGCGACCTCACAGAACTGCGCGGCGCGCCGGGGCTCGCCACGCTCGACCTCGTGGTGCTCGAGAACGGGCCGCGGGCCTCCGACCAGGGCGCGCACCTCGCGGCGGTCACGGCCGCGCTGCGCGAGGCCGGCATCGACACGGTGCTGATCCCGCTCGAACGCCAGCGCCTCGACGCGACCGCGGGCGTCTTCGGCCGCCCCTTCGAGCGCGGCCTCGGCCGAGCCAGCATCGCCGTCGCCCGCACGATGCTCCAGACCTACCTCTACCTGTGGTCGAAGCGGCGTCCCGGGGCCGTCTCCTGGATCCTCGACGACGACATGCGCCTCGACAACCTCGTATGGCGCGGCGGGCCGCGCGTGTCGCACGACAGCCTGGACGTCGTCGGGACGCTCCGCCGCCTCCGCGAGACCGGCGTGGCTGTCGCGATCGGGTCGTGCACCGAGGCGCCCCCGCTGCCCTTCGCGAGTTGCGTGCGCACCCAGCTGGTCGACGCCTGGCACAACCTCGCGCTGCTCGCCCGACTCGCGCCCGACGACGCCTTCCCCGATCTGCTCGAGGAGAACATGGGCAACCGCGCGCGCTTCACCGACTACTACTACGACCTCTCGCGGCGCGAGACCGATCAGCTGGAGACGCCGTTCTGGTACGTGCCCGCGACCGGGGGTTGCACGGCCCGCGCGGCGTTCGCCGAGATGGTCCCCCGCCTGCCGCGCATCCTCGCCGGCGAGCAGGTCTTCCGCCCGCTCGTGCACGACGCCGCCGTCGACCCGCTCGACCACCTCCAGCCCTCGGTGCACCGCGGCGGCAACACCTTCGTGTTCGACCCGGAGGCGCTCTGGGACTTCCCCAACGGCGTCCCCTCGATCGGCGGCGGAGACACGCGACGCTCCGACATGGTGTGGAGCCTCCTCAATCGATACGGCGCGCGCCGCCGGGTCGTGAAGGTGCCGCTGCCGGTTCGACAGCAGCGGGCCGACGTCGAGACGCAGCGCCTCGACCTCGACAAGCTCGCGCGCGACATCCACGGGTACGCGATCTACTCGGCGCTCGACGACCTGCTCCTCGACCGGTGCGAGCGGCGCGGCGTGCGGGGCGAGTCGCACCTGCCCGACGCCCTCGACCTCACGGAGCGCGAGGTCGAGTTCGCGACCCGGAGGTTTCGGAAGTACCTCGCCGAGCGGCTCTACTCGTTCCAGCTCAGCTTCCACCGCGCGGCGGGTCTCGTTCGCGCGCTCGCGCAGTTCCTCGAACCGTCGGGCGCCTGGTGGTGGCTCGACGATCCCGGTCTCGCCGCCGCGCGGGCGAGCCTCCGCGCCACGCTCGACCTCCTCGGCGAGGAGTACCGCCTCGACCGCCTGGAGACCTTCCGCCAGGCCGTGCTCGCGGTCGACCCCGCGGTCGTGCGCGAGTGGCTCGACACCCTGCGCGCCGAGATCCTCGCGCGCAGAACGCACGGCGCCCCGGTCGCCGAGGCCGCGGGGTGGATCGCCCGGCAGCGCGAGGAGAGCGTGCGCGCGCGGCTGGAGCGTGCGCTCGGCGTCGCCGGTCTGCGCGTGCTGGGCAGCGGCGGCGAGGCCGTCGCGCTCACCGACGGCGTCACCGTCTACAAATGCTTCGACGCGGGCAGGCTCGTCCCGGCGCAGCGCGAGTTCTTGCGCGCCCAGGTCGGGCGCTGGGCGGGCGCGCGCACGCTCTACAACCTCACGGCGATGTGCGTCATCGGGGGCAGCGACGTGCTCACCTACCCCTACGAGCCCTCGGCCCACTACCGCGGCGGGCACGGCGCCGAGCTGCGGCTGTTCCTGGAAGAGTGCCGCGCCGCGGGCGTCGTCTTCAGCAACGTCCACCCCGACAACCTGGTGGTGACTGCCGACGGGGCGTTGCGCTTCATCGACTACGGCAGCGACGTCGTCGCCTTCACCGAAGACGCCTGGACGCTGATGGCGCGCCGGGTGTGGCTCTCCGCGCGGCACGCGTCCCACCCCGACCTCAAGGCGCTGCTCCGCGCCTCGGTCGACCGACCCGACCTGCCGGAGCTGCTCGGGCTGGATCACTTCCTGCGCGCCCGGCCCGGCGCCACGAAGGAGCAGCTGCTCGACGACCGGCTCGAAGCGCTCGCGCTCGGGCGCTCCCCCCAGCGCGTCTTCGACTACGGGTGCGGCAAGGCAGCGCTCGCGCGGTCGATCGGCCGACGCGGCATCGAGGTGGTGGCCTACGACCCCGACCCGCGGCTCGCCCCGCGGTGGGCGTCCGACGACGCGGGCGGTGCGGTGCGGTATTGCGCCCGGCGCGACGACGCGCGCGCCGAGCGGGGCTCCTTCGATGTGGTGGTCAGCGCGCTCGTGCTCTGCGTGATCGACGACGAGGCCGAACTGCGACGCGTCCTCCGCGACGTGGCGTCGCTGGTGACCCCCGACGGGCGGGTCTACGTCGCGGTCTGCAACCCGGACCACGTCGGCCGCGGGACCTGCCTTCAGCGCCGCGAGCCGCCCGCGGACGGCACCGTCGCGTGCGTCACGTGGAAGACCCTGCGCGCGTCGGGGCGTCGGCGGCGCGACTTCCACCGCCCCCTGGCGACGCTGCGGGCTCGCCTCCGAGAGAGCGGGCTCCGGCTGGTGAGCAGTGAGGAAACGGCCGCCTTCGACCCCGATACGCTCGACCCGTCCTCGGACTTTCTCATCCTCGAGCTCGCGCCGTCGGGCGAGCAGGGGGCCGCGTGAGCGGGGGCCGTCGACCCATCGCCGCGGTCATCGGCGACGCGCGCGCCGGCGCGGACGACCTCCGCACCGCCGAGCAGCTCGGCGCCGCGCTCGTCGACGCGGGCTTCCGCCTCGTCACCGGCGGGCTCGGTGGAACGATGCGCGCCGCGTCGGCCGGCGCCCGCGCCGCCGCGGGCCATCAGCCCGGGGACGTCATCGGGGTGCTCCCGACCTATGTCGCGGAGGACGCCAACGAGTTCGTCGAGGTCACGATCTGCACCGGCCTCAACCACGCGCGCAACGTCGTGGTCGTGGCGAGCGCCGACGTCGTCTTCGCCCTCGGCGGGAAGAGCGGGACCCTCAGCGAGATCGCGTTCGCGTGGAAGCTCGGCAAGCCCGTCATCGTCGTCGGAGAGGCGCCCGGGTGGGCCACCCTCCTCGCGGGCATCGCCATCGACGACCGCCGCGAAGACCGACTGTACGGGCCCCTCGCGCCCGACGAGGCGGCGCGCTTCGGCCAGGAGTTGCTCGCCGGAGCGCGCCTCACCGCGCGGGGGTTCTGATGAGCCCGGCGCTCGCGATCCTCTGTTATCACCGGGTTCTGGGCGAGGCCGAGCGCGCGGGCGGTCGTCCGTACTTCGAGCGTGGCACGGCCGTCAGCCGGACGAACTTCGCCGCCCAGATGAGCGCCGTGCGCGCGCACTTCGACGTCTGGTCCGAGGCCGACGTCCTGGCGTGGCGGCGGGGCGGGCGCGAGCTCACGAGACCGGCCTGCTGGCTCACCTTCGATGACGGGTACCGCGACGTCGTGGACGCCGCGGCCCCCACCCTGGCGGCCCTCGAACTGCCCGCCACGGTGTTCGTCACCACGGCGCTGCACGACGATCGGTCCCGCTGGCTTCCCGCCGACCTCTGGTACGCCGCGCTGGCGCGCGCGACCCGCACCCGCGGCGTCATCCGGGGAGTCGACGGGGAGGCGGTTCCGTTCGACCTGGCGAGGAATCGGGACCGTTGGGTGGACGGTCCCGAGCGCCGCCGCTACCTCCGCGCGTCGCCTCCCGAACAGCTGAGGTTGATCGGCGAGTTCGCCGAGGCGCTCGGGCTCGCGTCGCTGCCGCCGCCGGATCTCTACCTGACGCCCGCGGACCTCCTCGACCTCGTTCGCGCGCGCTGGACCGTCGGCGGTCACGGCCACACCCACGCGATCCTCTCGGAGGTGCGCGGCGACGACCTGATGCGGGAGGTGACCGCGCCCCGCGACGCGCTGCTGGCCCTGGGGCTCGACCCGCAGGTTTTCGCCTATCCCGATGGCGCCTCGGACGCCTCCATCGCCGACGCCACGCGGGGAGTCGGGTGGGCCGCGGCCGTCGCGCTCGGCCGCCGTCAGGCCACGCGCGACGACGACGACTTCGCCCTGCCGCGCTTCGTCCCAGCGGATGACCTTGAGTGGGTCGAGCGGCGCCTGCTCCCGGCGATGGGCGGGTGATGTGCTCTTGCTGCCCTCACGGCAGCGCGAGCACCCGCACGTCGCCCAGGTAGAAGTACTCCGCCGCGGTCTTCACCACGCGCACGTAGCGGTAGCGGTTGGCCGGCGCCGCCGCCGGCAGCCGGTGCGACCAGATCGCCCGGTGGGCCAGCGCGGGCGTGCCGTACGCGCCGAAGACCGCGTGCGTCGCGAAGTCGGGGTCGTCCGACAGCCACACCGCGAAGTTCTGCCGCGTCACGGCCTGGTCGAGCTCCCAGCGCGTGACCACCTCCACGCCGCGCACGTCGGCGCTCGCCCCGAGGTCGACCTGCCACCACGGCGACGCGTCCGTGCCGCCCGGCGACCAGCCCGTGCGCATGTCGCCGTCGGCCGCGTTCGCCGCCGCGTGGCCGCTGTCGTAGGTCGACGAGGCCCGCGCCGCGCGACCCGCCGCGCGGTCCAGCGGGTG
>JAQBQI010000670.1 GCA_028287085.1 Myxococcaceae bacterium | reverse complement strand
GATCCTTGCGACCCTTGCGCCCTTGCGGTTCTTTCCCCGCGCTGCGCGCGAGCCGCCGCTCTTGCCGGTCGCCTGCTCGATGCGCCGCTCAGCCGCCGCGCTCGATCTTCTCGCGCGCGGCCGTGGCCATGGCGTCGACGCGCTCGTTCATGGGGTGGCCGTTGTGCGCCTTGACCCACTTCCAGGTGATCTGGTGGTTGTGCGTCGCGGCGTGCAGGCGCTGCCAGAGGTCCTGGTTCTTCACGGGCTGCTTGGCGGCGGTCTTCCAGCCGCGCTTCACCCAGTTGGGCATCCACTCGGTGATGCCGTTGCGCAGGTACTGGCTGTCGGTCCAGAGGGTGACCACGCAGGGCTTCTTCAGCTCCTCGAGGGCGCTGATGGCGGCCATCAGCTCCATGCGGTTGTTGGTCGTCATGGGCTCGCCGCCGGAGATCTCCCGGCGCTGCGTGCCGGTGATCAGCAGGGCCGCCCAGCCGCCCGCCCCGTCGGGGTTCGGCTTCGCGCCTCCGTCCGTGTAGATGGTCACCGGGATCGTTGCCGCAGGGGTCGCTTCTTCGCTCACGCGCGCATCGTACGTACCCCCCGGGGCCCACCGCGAGCTTTCGTCAGGTGGTCGTTTTCGGGGCGACGCGGCGCGCGGTAAGGTCGCGCCCATACCGACGATGAACACCCGCACGCTTCGATGGATGGGCGCCTCGCTGGTCTGGCTCGTGAGCTGTACGCCCTCCGACCCGGTGCTCGAGGGCACCCCCGACGGCACCGACTCGGGCACTGCCCCCACCGACCGCGGCGGCACCCCGACGGCCGACCGCGGCTCGACGCCCGGCACCGACGGGGGTGGCCCGACCTCGATGCGCACCGACGGCGGCGGGGTGCAGGTCTCGGCGGGCAACGCGTCGGCCTGCGCGCGCCGCCCCAACGGCACCGTCGCGTGCTGGGGCAACAACCGCGGCGGCATCCTCGGCGACGGCACCACCATGACGCGCGCGTCGGCGGTCAACGTGGCGGGCCTCACCGACGCGGTGCAGGTGGCGATCGGCAGCTTTCACGCGTGCGCGGTGCGCGCCAACGGCCGCGTCGTTTGCTGGGGCACCAACCGCAACGGCCAGCTCGGCGACGGCACGCAGCTCGACCGGCTCGCGCCCGTCGAGGTGGTGCAGATCGACGACGCGACGCAGGTGGCGGTCGGCGAGACGCACACCTGCGTGCTGCGCCGCTCGGGGCAGGTCGCGTGCTTCGGCCAGAACAACGTCGGCCAGGTGGGCGACTCGACGCCCAGCGACCGCCAGCGCCCGACGACGGTGAGCGGCGCCGACGACATCGCGAGCATCGCGGCGGGCCGGCAGCACACCTGCGCGGTGCGCGCGAACGGCGGCGTGCTCTGCTGGGGCGGCAACGACAAGGGGCAGCTCGGCAACGGCACGATGACCAACGCGCCCACGCCGGTCACGGTCGGCGGGCTCGTCGACGCGACGGGCGTCGCCGCGGGCGTCAGCCACACCTGCGCGGTGCGCGCCGGCGGCAGTGTTACCTGCTGGGGTAACGGCACGCTCGGGCAGCTCGGCGACGGCGCGACGAGCGACCGCAGCGCGCCCGTCGAGGTCGCGGGCCTGGCCAACGTGGTCGAGGTCGCCGCGGGCGGGCGCGAGAGCTGCGCCCGGCAGCGCACCGGCGCGGTGCAGTGCTGGGGGCAGGGGACGGCGGGGCAGCTCGGCGACGGCGCCATGACCGACCGCCCGCGACCCGGCGCGGTGGCGGGGCTCACCAACGCCTTCCAGCTGAGCGTGGGGGCCGACTACGCCTGCGCGGTGCGTGGCACCGGCGAGGTCGTGTGCTGGGGCGGCGACCAGAACGCGCAGCTCGGTCGCGGCGAGATCACGACGCCGCCCGCCGGCCTCGCGATCGGCCGCGTGGCGGGCTTCGACCCGATCCCGGGCGGGCCGACGACGACCGACGGCGGGGTGCCGACCGACGGGGGCACCGGGCCGGGCACGGTGCCCGGCCGCTGGGCCGCGGTGCCGACGGGCATCACCGAGACCATCACGGGCCTGTGGGGCAGCGCGGGCAACAGCGTCGTGGCCGTCGCCTCGCGCGCGCTCGGCCGCTACAACGGAACGGCCTGGGCGGTCGCGCCCTACCCCCTGATCCTCCGCGGCGTCACCGGCTCGGGGACGACGCTCTTCGTCTCGGGCCTGACGATCCCGACCAACGGCTCGGGCAAGCGCGGCGTCGGGGTCTTCCTCCAGGGCGGCGGCGCGACCCTCGCGCAGTCGATGCCGCTGCCGGCGTTGGAGCTCGTCGCGCTGTGGGCGCAGGCGCCCAACAACGTCTTCGCGGTGGGCGTCGGCGCGGCCGCGCGCTTCGACGGGACGCGCTGGGCCAGCGCCTCGACGGGCATCCCCGCCGGGCAGGAGCTCTACGCGGTGTGGGGCAGCTCGGCGAGCGACGTGCGCGCGGTGGGCGCCGGGGTGTACCGCTTCAACGGCACCGGCTGGGCGGCCGAGCCCGCGGCGGGCACCTCGGCCTACTTCGGCATCTGGGGGTCGGGCGACAACGACGTCTGGCTGGTGGGCCGCAGCGCCGCCCGCCACTTCAACGGCACCGCCTGGACCAACGTGCTCACGGGCACGCTCTCGGCGCTCTACGGCGTGTGGGGCGCCGCGCCCAACGACGTCTGGGCCGTCGGCGACGGCGGCACCATCGTCCACTGGGACGGTGCCCGCTGGTCGACGATTCCGTCGGGCACGACCGAGACGCTGCGGGCCATCTGGGGCGCTGGTCCCAACGACGTCTGGGCCGCGGGCGACCACGGCGCCGCCGTCCACTACACCCTCTGACTTTCACCAGACCGCCCCGGCGCGCCGCGCGTCTTCATGCCCCATGAAGACCCTCGCGCTGGCCCTCGCCCTCTCGCTCGTCCCCGCCCTCGCCGCCGCACAGACGCCGCCCTCTCGCACCGCGCCCCCGACGCAGCGGGTCGTCCGCGTGGGGGAGTACGTGTCGATCGTCGGCGTCGTTCCGCGCCCCTACTACTGGTACCAGAGCCGCTCGGCGCTGCACTACCAGCCCCCGGTCGCGCAGCGCGCCTTCGCCCCTACGGTGGTGCGCGCCGTGCGCACCGCGCCCTTCTGATCAGCCCTTCTTCTTCGTCACCGGCGTCGCGACGAGCTCGCGCTTCGGGGGCCGCGCGCTCGCCCGCCGCGTCCCCTTCTTCGCCGCCTCGCCCTCCTCGACGCTGCGCTTCTTCAGCGGCCGCGGCGGCAGCAGCTCCTCGTCGTTGCTCACGCGCTTGGCCATGAAGACCGCCGCGTCGAGCTTGGTGAAGTGCCGCCCCCGGTAGAACTTCAGCGCGTTCTTGTTGTTCTCGGCGACCTCGAGCACGAGGTGGGTGCAGCCGCGCAGGCGGGCGAGGTGCTCGAGCTGTTCGAGCGAGAAGCTGCCGACGCCGCGGCCCTGGTAGCCGGGGTGCACCGCGAGCTCCTCGACGAACATCGGCCGCATGTCGCGCCGCGTGAAGAAGCTCTCGTTCATCCAGTTGTCGGCGCCCGTGATCTCGAAGGCGCACTCGGCGTAGGCCACGATCTCCGCGCCCTCGTCGCCCGGGACCTCGAAGAGCAGCTGCTCGACGCCCTCCTCCTCGTAGACCTCGAGGAAGCGCTTCTTCGAGCGCGGCCGCTGGTACTCCAGCGTCTCGCGGTTCACCACGCGGAAGCACAGCTTCAAGAACTCCCAGACCTTGTTGAGGTCGCGGCGGTGGATCCTCCGCACGAGGATGGAGGGCTCATCGGCCGCCGGCGGAACGGTGACGTCGTCGCTCATCGCGCCGGATCGTACCGCACGACCCGCGCGGCGATGGTGGTAGCTTGATCGGGCCATGGCGACCCTCGACGCCCTCCTCTCCGACGCCCGCGCCGCCCACCGATCGCTCGCCCGCCTGACCGGCCCCGAGCGCACCGCCGCGCTGGAGTCCGTGGCGCGCAGCCTCGCCGCGCACCGCGACCGCATCCTGGCCGCCAACGCCGACGACCTGCGCCTCGCGCCCGACTCGCTCGGCGACGCGATGCGCGACCGCCTGGCGCTCACCCCGGCGCGCCTCGACGGGGTCATCGCCGCCGTGCGCGAGGTCGCCGCGATGCCCGACCCCCTCGACGAGGAGCGCGACCTCGGCACCCGCCCCAACGGCCTGCGCGTCGCCCGTCGGCGCATCCCGCTCGGGGTCGTCGCGGTCATCTACGAGGCCCGCCCCAACGTCACCGCCGAGAGCGCCGCCCTCACGCTGCGCTCGGGCAACGCCGTCGTGCTCCGCGGCGGATCCGAAGCCCTCCGCAGCAACCTCGCCCTCGCCGCCGCGGTGCGCGAGGGGCTCTCCGCCGCGGGCGTCGACCCCAACGCGGTGAGCTTCATCGACGACCCCGACCGCGCCCGCGTCACCGAGCTGCTCCAGGCCACCGGGCGGGTCGACCTCGCCATCCCGCGCGGCGGCCACGCGCTGATGGCCTTCGTCGACGCGCACGCCCGCGTGCCGGTCATCCGCCACGGCGCGGGCGTGTGCCACGTCTACGTCGACCGCGCGGCCGACCTCGCGATGGCCGAGGCGATCACGGTCAACGCCAAGGCGCAGCGCCCCGGCGTCTGCAACGCCGCCGAGACGCTGCTGGTGCACCGCGACGTCGCCGCGGCGCTGCTGCCCCCGCTCGGCCGCCGGCTGCGCGCGCTGGGCGTCGAGCTGCGCGCCGACGAGGCGTCGCGGTCGATCCTCGAGGGCGCCGGGGTGCCCGCCGCCGCGGCCGCGCCCGCCGATTGGGACACCGAGTTCATGGGGCTCATCCTGGCGGTGCGCCTCGTCGACGACCTCGACGGCGCGCTGGCGCACATCGCGGCGCACGGCACCGAGCACAGCGCGGCGATCGTGACGGCCGACGGGGCGGCGGGCGAGCGCTTCCTGCGCGAGGTGACGGCCTCGTGCGTGCTGCTCAACGCCTCGACGCGCTTCAACGACGGCGGCGAGCTCGGGCTCGGCGCGGAGATCGGCATCTCGACGAGCCGCATGCACGCCTTCGGGCCGATGTCGGCGCGCGAGCTCACGGCGGAGAAGTTCGTCGTGCGCGGCGCCGGCCAGGTCCGCGGCGCGGCGTAGGGCGCGCCGATGGACTTCCGCATCGCGACCTTCAACTGCCGGGACTTCTTCGACGACGCCGTCCCGCACGTGATCGGCCAGCTCGACCGCGAGGGCTTCGGCATCTGGGCCCAGCGCCGGGCGCGCGCGCTCTTCCACCGCAAGCTCGAAGCCATCGCCACCGCGGTGGCCCGCACCGACGCCGACGTCATCGCCTTCCAGGAGATCGAAGGCGCCCACGTGCTCGACGCCCTGCGCACGACGCTCGGAGACGGCCGCTACCTGCCCGCGATCGCGGGCGTCGCCGACAACCGCGGCATCGCCTGCGGGCTGCTCTCGCGCTTCCCCATCGCCGGCTTCGAGACCCACGGCGCGGGCGAGCTGGCGTTTCCGGTCTTCGCCGAAGGGGACGCGCGGCCCTTCGGGGCGCGGCTCCAGTCGAAGCGCGGCGTGCTCGAAGCGACCGTGACCTTGCCCGACCGGAGCGCGGTCACGCTGATGGTGGTGCACCTGAAGTCCCCGCGGCCGGTGCCGCGCGTCGACGCCGGGGGCGAGTCGACCGGCGAGAGCGGCCACTACGCCGCCGCCGAGGGGGCGGCGCGCGCCACCGTGATGCGCCTCGCCGAGGCCCTGCACCTGCGCTCGCGCGTCGACGCGCGGCTCATGCGCGACCCGCACGCGCAGCTCGCCGTGCTCGGCGACTTCAACGACCCGGCCGACGGGCCGGTGGTGCGCGCGGTCGCGGGCGACCTCGCGGAGATGCCGCGCGGGCGCCACGCCGACCTCGAGCTGACGGCCTCGCTCGAGCGCGGAATCTTACAGCACTGCGTAAAAGCCGTGCCCCCCGGGCAGCGGCACACCATCCTCCACCGCGGGGCCGGGCAGCAGGTCGACCACATCCTCGTCAGCCGCGCGTTGTGGCGGCGCTTCCGCGGCGCGCGCGTGCTCAACGAGACGCTGCGCGACGGCGCGGGCGAGGGCCGGGAGGACGTCGAGTCCGACCACGCCGCGGTGGTCGCCACTTTCAGCTGACGGCGGCGGGCGACCGCGCGGCGCTGGTCCCGCGGCCTGCGTTGACGATGCCGCGGCGCCGGCGGTAGGGTCGCACCGAGGTTTCGGGGTGATGCGTGCGGCCGTGCAGGTGCGGGTCTTTGTCCTCCGTCGAGCGCTCGCGGCCCTGGCGGCGACCGCGCTCGGCTGCGACGGCGCCTCGGTGGTCGGCGGCGCCGACGGGGGCCGCCGCGACGCTGGCGCGATCGAAGCGCGCCGCGACGCCCCCATCGTCGACGCCCCCATCGCGACGGCCGACGATGTGCGCCCGGCGGAGATCGGAAGAGCG
>JAQBQI010000668.1 GCA_028287085.1 Myxococcaceae bacterium | reverse complement strand
GCCGCCCTCGCGGGCGCGGTGCATCTCCGCGCGCTCGGCGCCCAGCCGCAGCTCCTGCGCCTCGGCCTCGTGGATCATGTTGGTGAGCTCCTCCTCCTCGGCGGCGAACTCCGCCCGCATCGCCTGGAGCTGCGCCTCGAAGGCCGTCTTGCGGCGGGCGAGCGAGCGCTTGCGCCCGGCGGCCTCGTGCTCCCGCGCCGCCGCGGCGGCCCGGTCGGCGGCCTCTTGCGACACGCGCGCCGAGCCGGTGAGCACCCCGCCGGGGCCGGCGTAGACGTCGACCAGCTCGATGCCGCGGTCGGAGATGAGAAACTCCCGCACCTGGTTGGAGTGGGACATCCCGCGGCTCTTGACGACGTAGAGCCCGCGGTTGCGCTCGCCGCCGGTCTCGAGGTCGCGCAGCTGCAGCCAGGTGTCGATGAGCGACGAGATGCCGACGACGGAGTCCTCGTCGCTGGGCGCTTGCGTGAGCGAGGTGAGCAGCGCGGTGACGCCCCGCAGCTTCAGGTGGTCGAAGAGGCGCACGAGCATGGCCTTCACGTCGTGGGCGCTGCCCGCCGTGAGCAGGCTCGAGATGGGGTCGAGCACCACCGCGCGCGGCGCGATGTCGTCGATGGTCTTGTGCATGGAGATGAGGTGCATCTCCAGGCCGAAGAGGGTGGGGCGCGCGGCCTGGAAGCGGAGCAGGCCCTTGTCGACCCAGGCGTCGAGCCCGAGGCCGATCGAGCGCATGTTGCGCACGACCTGGGCGGGCGACTCCTCGAGGGCGAAGTAGACGCAGCTCTCGCCGCGGCGGCAGGCCGCGTCGACGAAGGAGGCCGCGATGCTGCTCTTGCCGGTGCCCGCCGTGCCCGACACGAGCACGCTGGAGGCGCGGAAATACCCTTTGCCGCCGAGCATCTCGTCGAGGCGCGCGATGCCCGTCGAGACGCGCTCGGTGGAGACGGGGTAGTCGAGCCCGAGGGCGGTGACGGGCAGCACCGAGAGGCCGTCGTCGGCGATGAGGAAGGGGTACTCGTTGGTTCCGTGGGCCGAGCCGCGGTACTTCACGATGCGCAGGCGCCGGGTGGAGACCTGGTCGATGGTGCGGTGGTCGAGCAGGATCACGCAGTCGGAGACGTACTCCTCGAGGCCGTAGCGGGTGAGCGTCCCTTCGAGGCGCTCGGCGGTGATGACGGCGGTGACGCCGCGCTCCTTCAGCCAGCGGAAGAGCCGGCGTATTTCTCCGCGCAGCGTGAGGGCGTCGGTGAAGCCGCCGAAGAGCACCTCGAGGGTGTCGAGCACGATGCGCTTCGCCCCGACGGCGTCGAGGGCCGCGCCGAGGCGCACGAAGAGGCCGTCGAGGTTGTACTCGCCGGTCTCCTCGATCTCGTGCGGATCGACGTGGACGTAGTCGACCGCGAGGAGCTTCTGCGCGACGAGGCCGTCGAGGTCGAAGCCGAGCGAGGCGACGTTCTTGGCGAGCTCGTCGGCGGTCTCCTCGAAGGCGACGAAGACGCCCGGCTCGTCGAAGCGCGTGGCGCCCCGCACCAGGAACTCCATCCCGAGCAGGGTCTTGCCGCAGCCGGGGCCCCCCGAGACAAGGGTTGGACGGCCCGCCGGGAGGCCGCCGCCGGTGAGTTGATCGAGGCCCTCGATGCCGGTGGGCGCCTTGGCGATGGTGCGCGGCGCGCGGGGGGTCTTTCGGTGCGGACGGGGGGCTGGTCTAGACGTCATCCAGAGGCTCGGCGTGGGCGTACGTTGGGTACGCCGGGGCGCTGTCCGCTCCCCGGCTGTGTCAGCTTTGGTCAGGGTCCCCGGGACGTCAACGCTGCGGCGCGGGGGTCGCTCGACGCGCCCCGCCGCTTAGGTTCCGTCGCCCCCGTCGCCCCGCCCCACGATCGGGCAGCACGCGTTGACGACGTCGAGCAGCTGCTCCCACTCCACCGGCTTGGTCAGCGTCGCCCGCGCGCGCAGCCAGCCGGCCGGGTGCGTGCCCCCCGAGATCACCACGACGGGAATCTGCGCCCAGCGGTAGTACTGGCTCTTCACGGCCATGAACTCCTCGCCGCTCATCCGGGGCAGCCCGAGGTCGAGCGTGATCAGCGACGGGAGCGGCTCCTCGCCCAGGGCCTGCACCGCGGCCTCGCCGGTCGAGGCCTTGCGCACGGCGTAGCCCTCCCGGCGCAGCGCCGCGGCCAGCTGCCCCAGCAGGTCGTCATCGTCTTCGATGACCAGGATGACCGGCGGAGGGGGCGCCGGAATCGTGTCCCGCTGGGAGCTGCTCGCCACGCCGTCACAGATGGGGTGGCTCGCCCGCCGTCGCAACCGGCGGGTTTTTCCCCGTTTTGGTCCGGCGCAGGCCGGAGCGCCCCCTACCGCCAGGTGCGCGCTACGTCGATGCCGTCGGCGCGCAGCCGCGCCTCGTCGGCCGCCGCGGGCGTCGTGCCGGCGGGCGCCTCGTACCAGGCCCCGGGGTCGGCCGCCGTCACGTCGTCGCGCACCTTCAGCACGGTGAACATCCCGCCCATGTCGATGTACGAGTGCGGCCCGGGGCCGCCCCGCATCGGCGCGCTGTTGGGGGGAATCTCCATGCGCATCTCGCCCATCCCCCCCATGCCCGTGTGGCCCATCGCCATGTACTCGGGCAGCACCCGGCTCATGCGGCGCTCGAGCACGCGCGGGTCCATCCCGACCATGTTGGGCAGGCCGTGGGCCATCTGCATCATCACGTGGTGGGTCATGTGGCAGTGCATCGCCCAGTCGCCCGCCTCGGTGGGCACGAACTCGATCACGCGCGTCGCCCCCACGGGCACCAGCACGGTCGTCTCGGGGCGCTGCGCGCTCGCCGGCACGTAGCCCCCGTCGGTCGCCGTCACGTGAAACCACAGCCCGTGGATGTGGATCGGGTGGTGGTCCATCGGGCCGAGGTTGCCGAGGCGGATGCGCACGCGCTCGCCCTTGCCCACCAGCAGCGGCGCCGTGGCCGGGAAGGCCTTGCCGTTGAAGGTCAGCACGTTGAAGTCGTTCATCGCGTTGGGGTCGGGGCGGCTCGCGCCGGCCTCGATCTTCCACTCGTGGGTCATCAGCACGAAGTCGCGGTCGACCCGCGGGCCGCGCGCCTGCCGCGGGTGCACGACCATCATCCCCACCGCGCCGAGCGCGATCTGCGTCATCTCGTCGTAGTGCGAGTGGTACATGAACGTGCCGGGGTACCGCAGCGTGAACTCGTACACCCAGGTCTCGCCCGGCGGGATGGGGCGCTGCGTGAGCCCGCTGACGCCGTCCATGCCGCCCGGGAGCACGACGCCGTGCCAGTGCACCGTCGTCGGCTCGGGCAGCCGGTTGGTCACGTACATCCGCAGCCGGTCGCCCTCGACGAGCTCGATCACGGGCCCCGGCGTGCGGCCGTTGTAGCCCCACACCTCCGCGCTGAGCTCGGGCGTGAACGCGTGGGGGAAGGACTCCACCACGAGGTGCCCGACCTTCACGCCGCCGACCACGCGCAGCGGCAGCGTCTCGCCGTTGGGCACCGTCACCCCGGGCTGCCCCGCGGGGAAGCGCCGCGCCACCGCCGTCGC
>JAQBQI010000649.1 GCA_028287085.1 Myxococcaceae bacterium | reverse complement strand
GACCGGGCGCCCGCGACGGCGGGGCTCTTCGTGCTGTGCCGCACGCTGCCGCAGGCCCACGCCGCCGTCGACGCGGGCGCCGACGGCGTGTACCTCGACTTCCTCGAGCTCACCGGCACGGGGCCCGCCGTGCGCGCGCTGCGCGACCGCGGGGTGCGCCACGTCGCGCTCGCACCGCCGCGCATCCGCAAGCCGGGCGAGGAGAAGATCGACCGCTACCTCGCCTCGCTCGCGCCCGACGCGCTGCTGGTGCGCGGGCTCGGGGCGCTGCGCGAGTCGGCGTCGGGCGACGGCATCCCGCGCGTCGGCGACGCGTCGCTCAACGTCACCAACCGGGTCACCGCGGGCATCGTGCTCGCGCGGGGGCTGTCGTCGTTCACGCCCTCCTTCGACCTCGACGCGGCGCAGGTGATGGCGCTGCTCGAGACCCCCTTCGGCGCGTGGAGCGAGCTCGTGGTGCACCACCCGATGCCGCTCTTCCACATGGAGCACTGCGTGATCGCGGCCGAGCTCTCGACCGGGCGCACGCACCTCGACTGCGGCCGCCCCTGCGACCGCCACCGGGTGTCCCTGCGCGACCGCGCCGGCATGGAGCACCCCGTCGAGGCCGACGTGGGCTGCCGCAACACGGTGTTCCACGCGGCCGCGCAGAGCGCCGCGGGGCTGGTGGCGGGGGCGCGGCGCGCGGGCGTGCGGCGCTACCGCATCGAGCTGGTGCGCGAGACGCCCGAGGACGTCGCCCGCATCGTCGACGCCTACCGCCGTCTACTCGCCGACCAGGCCACCGCCGCCGAGGTCTGGAACACCCTCAAGACCGAAGCCCACTACGGCGTGGTGCGCGGCTCGCTGCGGGTTCTCGCCGACTGAGCGGCGGGCGCCGGGGCGGCCCCGCCCGCGGGCGGGTTGACGTTCGACCCGGCGGCCTGGTCGTAGGGCAGCAGCGTGCGCTGGAGCAATCCCCGGGTCTCCTCGTCGAGCGCCGTGGGGCGCTGCTCGACGTCCTCGCGGGCGAGGGCGAGCCAGTGCCGCGCCTCGTCGCGCTGCCCGAGCCGCTCGGCGGTCATGCCGCGCACGTACCGGTACCGCACCTGCTCGTTGGCATCGAGGTGCCCGAAGTCCCCTTCGAGGTCTTCGAGGTTGGTCAGCGCCGCCTCGTAGCGCGCCGCCCGGTAGTGGCCGTCAGCCCGATCGAGCTGGTCACGGTAGTTCTGGCAGCCCGCCGTCCACGCCAGCGAAGCCATCACGAGCAAGGCAGATCCCGTCCGCACGGCGCGCACCCTATCACGGCCGCCCGCTTCGGCGGACCACCGTGCCGACCGGCCAACGGTCCATCCCGGGCACGACACGGATGTCAGAGCCGCGGCCACGGGACTCGATCCCACACCGCCGTCGGTCACTTGAATTCCCCCGCAGACCGTGTCGTTCGCCCCCCTCGCGCCCCCCTGGCACGACCACTGCACAAGCTCTCTGCGCTTCGATCCTTAGCCTCCCCTCTTCGTCTTTGCTTCCTTCAGTCAGCGCTTCCTTCTTCGGCTCTTTCTTCGACTCACCCTTCGCTTCAACGTCGCCTCCCTCTTCCTTCTTCCGCTCCTTCTGATTCGTCTTCCCCCCTCCCTCGACTTCTTGAGCCCGGGGGCGCTTCCACAGCGCCTCCGGGCTTCTTGTTGTTCCCGCCCCGGCGATGGAACCTCCAGCTGCGTCGCGCGTCCCAAGCGCACGCCCGCTCGCGGTGTCTTTGTCTCTACCGCCTGGAGGTCTCCCGATGCGCCCCATCTTCCCGCTGCTCGCCTTCGCCGCGCTCTCCTGCCTCCCCTCCCTCGCCGCCGCGCAGGACGCCCGCTGCGTCCCCGGCTCGCCCTTCTACGAGCGCGGCGACTACCGCTGCTTCCCGCGCCACCCGCAGCCCACCCGCGCCCGCGCCTCGGTGCGCGCCTCCATCGAGGGCGGCCGCTACCTCTCCGGCGGCGGCCTCGACGCCTCCACCCGCGAGCGCATCGAAGACCACTTCGACGGCCTCGGCGACACCCTCGCCGAGGCGCTCCCCTCCCTCGTCGACGGCCACGGCGGGCTCCACACCCCCGACGTGCGCCTCAGCGTCGTGCTGCTCCCGAGCGGCGACGTCGGCCGCGTCCGGGTGCTCTCGCACCTCACCGACCCCTTCGACCGGCGCATCGCCCAGAGCCTCGTCTCGTCGGTCTCCGAGCACGCCGGCCTCTCCGTCGACGGCAGCGAGGTCGAGGTCATCGTGCGCCTCCACCCGCAGCTCCACTTTACCCGGTGGCGTAACCACCCCACGCCGCCGCCCTGCTGCTACGAAGACGACTGACCCCCCGCCGGTTCGTGCCACAATGGCCCGCGTGGAGCCCCCGCTGGTCGACCTCCTCTGCCTGCGCGCCGCCTCGGTGACCGACGTCGCCACCCGCGTGCAGCTCTTCCGCGGCATCCTCACGCTCACCGAGCGCGACGACCTCCGCGCCACCCTCGACCGCCTCACCGAGCGCGCCGGGCTGCGCGACACCCGCGCGCAGGTCGCCCTGCTCACCGCCGAGATCGCCCTCTGCTGGGAACCCGACCTGCAGCGCGCCGTGCACGGCGACCGGCTCGACGTGGCCGTCGCGCTCGACCCCGACGACGAGCGCCTCGTGCCCGACTACGGCCGCGGGCGCGTGCTCACCCTCGGCGAGCGCAAGTCGCTCGCCCGCCGGCCCGACCGCCGGCTCATCGACCGCGTGCTGCGCGACCCCCACCCCGACGTCATCGAGCTGCTGCTCATGAACCCGCGGCTCACCGAGCCCGACGTCGTGCGCCTGTGCGCGCGCCGGCCCAACGCGCCGGCGATCCTGCTGCGGGTGTTTCGCTCGCCGCGCTGGGCCGTGCGGCCGAAGGTGCGCACGGCGCTCGCGCTCAACCCGAGCACGCCGCCCGCCATCGCCGAGGCCGTGGTGCCGATGCTCGCGCCCGGCGACCTGCACGCCCTCGCGCAGGACGACCACGCCGCCGTCGCCGTGCGCCGTCGCTGCATCGAGGTGCTCGCGCGCTTCGCCCCGCTCCACGACGACCCCGACCGCGCGGTGCACTGATGGCCGCGCCCCGGCCCCGATCGACACCCGCCCCCGCGCCGAGGTCGTATAAGCTCGGCCCGGCACCATGGAGCCCGGGGCAGGAACGATGAGCGACGACCCCGTGAAGAGCGCGACGGCGCGATCGACGACGAACCGCCCCCCCGCCGGCGAGCGCCCGACCGTCGACCCGGCCGTGCTGGTGGTCGACGACAACGACCTCAACCGCAAGCTGCTCACCGCGGTGTTCACCGCGTCGCACTTCGACGTGGCCTCCGTCGACAACGGCGAGGCGGCCCTCGCGCGCATCGTCGCCGCGCCCCCGTCGGTGGTCATCCTCGACCTGCACATGCCCGGCATCAACGGGCTCGAGACCCTGCGGCGCATCAAGCTCACCGCGCCCGACCTCCCGGTCATCATGCTCACCTCGCACGGCGAGATCGCCTCCGCCATCGAGGCCACGCGGCTCGGCGCCTACGACTTCCTCACGCGCCCGATCCACAACGACCAGGTCGTGATGGCCGTGCTGCGCGCCGTCGAGCACCGCCGCCTGCTCGGCGAGGTGCACGCGCTCCGCTGCAAGATCACCGGCGGCGACACGCTCGCCAAGCTCGAGGGGCAGAGCGAGGGCATGCGCCGGGTGGTGCGCCAGATCCGCCAGGTGGCGCCCTCGACGCTCACGGTGCTCATCCAGGGCGAGACCGGCACGGGCAAGGAGCTCGCCGCACGCGCCATCCACCAGCAGAGCGAGCGCGTCGCGGGGCCCTTCGTCGCCATCGACTGCGGCGCCATCCAGGAGAACCTCGTCGAGTCCGAGCTCTTCGGCCACGAGAAGAACGCCTTCACCGGCGCCAACCAGCGCAAGCTGGGGCAGTTTCAGCTCGCCGAGGGGGGCACCATCTTCCTCGACGAGACGGCCAACCTCACGCCCGCCATGCAGGCCAAGCTGCTGCGCGTGCTGCAGGAGCGCCAGGTGCAGCCCCTCGGCGCGACGCGCCCCTACCCCATCGACGTGCGCGTCATCGCCGCCACCCACGAGCGCCTCGACGCGCAGGTGAGCAACGGCAGCTTCCGGCAGGACCTCTACTTTCGCCTCGCCGAGTTCACCCTCGTCCTGCCGCCGCTGCGCGACCGCCAGGAGGACATCGTGCCCCTCGCGCGCCGCCTGCTCGCCGACGCGTGCAGCGAGATGAAGCGCCCGCCCTGCGTGCTCTCCGACGGCGCCGCCGAGCTCATCCTCCGGCACCGCTGGGAGGGCAACGTGCGCGAGCTGCGCAACGCCATGCGCAAGGCCGTGCTCTGCGCCGCCGACACGACCATCCAGGCCGACGACATCGAGGCCGTGCTACTACAGCGCGCCACGACGCCGCCGCAGGTGGCGAAGGCCGCGGCGCCGGCCAACTTCGTGGCGGGCAGGTCGCTCAAGGAGATCGCCGACGCCGCCGCCAACGAGGCCGAGCGCCAGGCCATCACCGAGGTGCTGCACTCCACCAACGGCAACAAGACCCAGGCCGCCAGGCTGCTCCGGGTCGATTACAAGACGCTGTATAACAAGCTCAAGCGGCACAAGCTCGACACCCTGTAGCCGCCGCAGACCTTGCACCCGGGCGGCGCCGCCAGCATTCCCTGGCGCGCCCGCCATGGTCGCGCCCCCGACCCGCCGGGCGCGCTTGCGCCGCTTGCCACGGTGCGGCGCGATCCGCCGCGTTGGCACCGGGCTCGCAATGCGTGGACGTGAGGTCCGCGATGCACCGCCGCTACAACACCGCCGCTTCGACCGACGCCCGCGCCGACGCCGACGACCAAACGTTCTTGCCCGCCGGTGTCGTCTCGTCGGGCGGCGACCAACCCGCCGCCGCGCGCTACTCCGCGCCGACCCGCCCCTACCTGCGTCGCCAAAGCGGCGTGCTCAAGACGCGGCTCGTCGCGCCGGGCGCCCCGCCGCGCGAGGAGGCCGTCACCGCACCGCCGCCGGAGCCGGCGCCGCTCCGCGCGTCGCTGCGGCCGTCGCCCCCACGGCGCACGCCCGTCCCGCGCTCGTCGCACGACCCATGGGAGCTCGGCCTCGCGTCGCCGCCGCCGATCGACGAGCAGCTCCAGACGGTGAGCGCCGCGCTGCACCTCGTGCTCGGGAGGCTGTCCGCGCAGGGCCCCGACGACCCCGCCCTCGACGAAGTGCGCCGCGCCGTCGCCGCGCTCCACGTGCGCCACGCCGTGCGCGAGGCGCGCGAGCACGAGGGGCGCGAGCGGTGGCTCCACGCGTCGCGGGCGTGGATGCGCGCCGCCGAGGCCGCCGGCAGCGACCCGTGGCTCTTCGCCCACTCGGCGCGCACGCTGCTGCTGTCCAACGCCTCGTCGCAGGACGCGTTCGAGGTCGCCGTCCGCGCGCTCGACCTCGACCCGACCAACCCGATCGCGCGCACGGTGCTCGACCGGCTGCGCGACTGAGTCAGAGCGCCGGCAGCGCGCGCACCCGCGTCGACCACGCGCCCGGCGGCCGCGGCGGCAGCGCCAGGAAGGTCTCGCTGCCGTGCGCGACCTCGGTCAGCCCCGCGTCGCGCACGATCGCGCAGGCCTCCTCGCGCTGGAGGGCCGCCCACGCTTCGCCCGAAGCGCGTCGCACCGCGCAGGGCCGCCCCGCCGCCGCCCACGCCGCGAAGGCGTCGGCCTCGCGCGCACCGAACGCGTGCGCGCAGAGCAGCACCGCGTGCCCGATCTGCGCGACCAGCTTGCCCGCGCGCATCGGCACCGCCTCGTTGAGCACGAAGACCATCGCGGGCGCCTCGCCGGTGACGGGCGGCGCCCGCGCGGGCAGCTCGGCGACCTCGGCGGTGTACGCCTGCAGCGCCACCAGCAGCCTCTCGCGCTCGCTCTTGCGCCGCGGCGGCAGCGCGCGCACCACGGGCTCGCCGTCGATCGCGCCGTCGCCGCCGTCGAGCTCGGCGACGCGGGGCCAGTCCTTCTCGTTGGCCCGCAGGCACACCTTGCGAAACGAGCGCGAGGCCCACTCGCCGAAGGCGTCGCGGTAGCGCGGGTCGTCGGCGAGGCGCGCCGCCGCGTCGTAGGTCGCCTGCGCGGCGGCCACGAGGAGGCCGTCGAGCGAGGCGGCGCGCTCGCGGCGCACCACGAGGTACATCACCCACGGGTCGAGCTGCGCGGCGCGCGCGTCGATCGACTCGGGGTGGTCCTTGTCGTGTTCGTAGACGGGCATCGGGGGAGGGAGCGCGGGCGCCGCGCGGGGCGCCCGTCGGGGGCGATCAGTACGAGGCCGACTGCACCTGGAAGTTGATGCCGAGGCCCTCGCGCAGCGAGAAGTACGTCTCGCTCATCGAGAACAGGATCACGTCCTTGAGCTTCTCGGCGGGGCCGAGGTCGCCGGGGAGGCCGGGCTCGAGGGCGAGCATCTTGCGGGTGATCTCCAGGTCGCCGCACATCAGGAAGCCCGCGCGGGCGGCCGTGAGCTCGACGGACTGGTACCACTTCTTGATGTTCGACGAGCCGCCCTGCTCGAGGAAGTAGCGCACCACCTTGCGCAGGCCCTCGACCGCGATTGGGTCCTGCGCGAGCAGAGGCGCGAGGGTCTGCGCGGCCTGCGCCGACTCGGCCGGGACGTCCTGGTCGGACTTCACCAGCTTGATCGCCGCGAGCAGCATCACGGTGAGCTCCTGCGTGGTGGGCAGCAGCACGCGGATGTAGTGCTCGTTGCGGTAGTAGGTCATGTGCTTCGCCGCGACGAAGGCGAGCTCCTCGGGGCGCAGGCCCGAGAGCAGCCCGGAGCCCGCGAAGGACGCGATGGGGTCGCTCGGCACGTACCCGAGGCCGCCCTGCTGCTGCGGCTTCAGGAAGATCGACGGCAGCGGCAGGTTGAGGGCCTGCGACGACTGCGCGAGCGAGCGCACCAGGGCGACGGTGGTGTTCTGCGGGTCCTGCAGCTCCTTCTGGGTGAAGCCGAACTGCTGGAGCGGCTTGCACTTCGCGCGGCGCACTGCGCCGAGGATGGCCGCGAAGATCTTGCCCACGACCGGGTCCTCGTTGGGGTGGAAGAGCTGCTTGACCCAGTGCTCCTCGGTGAGGCGCCCGGTGGGGGCGAGCGGCTTGCGCGGGCGGTACTGCTCGAAGAACGCGCGCAGGTCTTCGCGCGCGCGGTCGCGCAGCAGGAACGACGTCGTCGCCGCGACGCACCACGCCTTGTCGTGCTGGTGCGACTGGTAATAGAGGTCGTAGATCGCGTGCATCGCCTCGGTGTTGCCGACGTCCTGCGCGGCGATGGTCTGCCAGCGCGAGACGGCCTCCGCGGTGTTGCCCATGCGGGTCGCCAGCTCGGCGAGGATCTTGTGCTCCTGGATGTCGTCGGGCTTGCGCTCCGAGGCCATCTGGAACGCGCGCAGCGCCGCGTCGGGCTGCATGAGCCGGTCGCGGTAGATGAGCCCGAGGCTGTGCAGCAGGCTGAACTCGAGGTCCTTCGAGTCGGGCTTGTTGATGACGCGCTTGAGCATCGCGCGGTACCCGCGCTCGAGGCTCTTCCAGTCCTTCCGCGCCGTCAGGATCTCGTTGACCTTGGCGAAGGGCTTGAGCTCGGCCGGGTTGAAGTCGAGCGCCTGGTTGTAGAAGGTCAGCGCCTCGTCGGGGTTCTTCAGCTCCTGGTTGTAGATCGACGCGATCGAGTACGCGTAGCGCGCCTTGCGGTCGGCGTTGGTCTCGAGGTCGCTGATGCGCTGCACCACGTCGATGACCTTCGACCACTGCTTCGACTCCGTGTAGAGCCCGAGCAGCTTGTGCAGCAGCACGTGGTTCTGCGGCTTGAGCTCGGCCGCGCCCGCGTAGGCCTGGATGGCCTTCTGGGTGTTCTTGGCCTTCTCCTGCCAGAGCGCGCCGATCTCCTGGAGCATCGTGAAGCGCTTCTCCTCGTCGTCCTCCATGTCGAGGAGCTGGGTGCGGTAGCCGATGGCCTGCTCCCACTCCGCGCCCGCCGAGTGCGTGTCGATGAGCGCGCCGAGCGCCGGGCGGTACCCCGGGTACTCCTCCAGTGACTTCTCGAGGAAGTTGGCCGCGCGGCGGCGGTCGCCCTGCGCGGACTTCACCACGCCGAGCCGGTAGTACAGGTCGGCCCGCGCCTCGGCGTCGAGCTCGTCCTTGTGGTGCACGAGCAGCACTTGGTAGTGCTTGAACGCGTTGTCCCAGTCCTGCTTGTCGAAGTAGGCGAGCGCCAGCGCGGAGATCGACTCGACGTTGCCGCGGTCGAGCGCCTGCGCCGCCGTGAAGGCCTTGATCGCGCGGTCGCCCTTGCCGAGCGCCACCGCGACGCGGCCCATCGTCAGCTGGATCTGCAGCTGCTCGGCCGGGTCGCGGCGCGAGGCGCGGCGGGTGAGCATCTCGGCGAGCGGCTCGGCGTCGGCCCAGCGCTGCTCGGAGACGTAGAAGTTGCAGAGGGGCCACGCGGCCTCCTCCTGGTCGGGGTCGCAGCGCAGCGCCTCCTCGTAGCAGCGGATCGCCTGCGCCTGGTCGTCGAGGTGCTGCGCGTTCACGCGGCCGAGCTCGGTGAGCAGCTTCGCCCGCCCGCGGGGCAGCTCGGTGGCGCCCTGCTCGCGGTCGAGGTACCGGGCGACCTCGTACCAGTCCTCGCGGCGCGTCGCGATCGCGCGCAGCGCCTCGAGGGCGGGCAGGTGGTTGGGGTCGACGTCGAGCGCGGCCTGGTACTGGTCGACCGCGCGGAGCTCGTCGCCCAGCGAGGTCTCGGCGATCTTGCCGACGCGCACGCGGAGCTCGACCGCCTTGGCGGGGTCGCCCGACACGAACTGCGCGAGCTGCTCGAGCATGTCGGTGGCGCGGTGCCAGTCGCTGCGCGACTCGTAGATGCGCGCGAGCGCGTCGAGCGCGTCGACGTTCTCGGCGTCGATCTGGAGCACGTTCAAGAACGCGTCTTCGGCGTGCTCGAGGTCGCGCTTCTCGTCGGCGTAGACGCGGCCCATCTGGAGGAAGACCGGCACGCGCTCGCGCCGCTCGCCGGTCGCCGTGAGGTGGCGCTCGAGGGTGGCGATGAGCTCGTTCCACTGCGAGGTCTGGCGGTAGAGCCGCTCGAGGGCGCGCAGCGACGGGTCGTGCGACGGGTCGATCTCGAGCACGCGCTCGAAGCGCTCGATGGCCAGCGCGGGGCGGACAAACTCCTCCTCCAGCATCGCGCCGATGCGGGTGAGCAGCTTGATGCGCTCGCGCTCGGTGGCCACCACCTCGAGCTGCTGCTCGAGCACGTTGAGCAGCTCCTGGCTGCGGCCGAGGCGCGCGTAGATGCCCTCGAGCCCGCGCAGCGCGGGGAGGTTCACCGGGTCGGCCGCGAGCACCGCGGCGTACTCGGCCGCGGCGCCCTCGAGGTCGCCGATGCGGTCCTCGAGCACCGAGCCCACGCGCATGCGCAGCTCGGCCGACTCGGCCGGGTCGGACACCGACGCGACGTGGCGGCGCAGCACCTCGACCAGCGCGGGCCAGTCCTCCGCCGCGGCGTGCACCCGCGCGAGGGCCGCGAGGGCCGCGCCGTCGTTCGGGTCGATCGCCAGCGCCGCGTGGAACTGCTCCACCGCCTGCGCCGGCTGCTTCAGGCTCTTCTCGTAGACCTCGCCGAGCTGCACGTGCGCCGAGCGGCGGTCTTCGGGCGAGCGCGCGACCTCGACGGCCCGCTGGAGGGTCTTGGCGAGCGGCTGCCACTGGCCCAGCCGGCGGTAGAGCTCGCCCTGCGAGCGCAGCGCGTGCAGGTTGCCCGGCTCGGCCGCGAGGATCTGCGTGTAGATCGGGATCGCCCACTCGGGGTGCCCCAGCTCGAGGCCGTACCACTTGGCGGCGTGCAGCCCGAGCTGCGTCTTGCGCGGGCCCACGGGCTCGGCCGTGTAGGCCTCCATCGTGGTCTTGAGCAGGTCGTTCCACTTGCCGCCCGCGCCGGTGATGGCCTCGAGCGCCGCGATCGCCTCGGCGTTGGTGACGTCCTCCTCGAAGGCGATCTGCGCCGCCGCGAAGGCCTGCTCGCGGTCGCCGAGCTCGACGTCGAAGACCTTGGCCGCGCGCACCATGAAGGGCACCGCCTCGGCGACGTTGCCGTCCTCGGCGAGCTTGTCGTGCCGCGCCACGTAGAGCCCCGAGAGCTCGTCCCAGCGGCCGGCCGCGCGGTGCAGCGACTCCAGCGCCGTGAAGGCCCGGCCGTGCAGCGGGTCGACCTCGAGCACCGCCTCGTACGAGGCGCGCGCCCCGTCGGGCTCGCCGAGGCGCTGCTCCCAGACGTCGGCCGCCTGGAGGTGCAGCGCGACCTTCGCCGCGGCGTCGTCGGCGCCCGCGGCCTGGCGGCCGAGCACGTCGACGACCTCGCGCCACTCCTCGCGCGCCGCGTGGATGACCAGCAGCGCCGCCAGCGCGGTCGCGTCGGCGGGGTCGACCTCGAGCGCGTTACGCCACGCGTCGACCGACTCGTCCCCCTGGCCCAGCGTGGTCCAGTAGATGGTGCCGAGCTCGGACCACGCGGCCTTGATCTCGTCGTTCTCCAGCGTCGCCGTGCCGAGCGCGATGAGCGTCTGCAGCGTGACGACGAGCTCGTCCCAGCGCTGCCCGTGGCGGTAGATCGCCGCCAGCGCCCGCAGCGCCTCGAAGGACGCCGGCTCGATGTCGAGCACGCGCCGGTAGCCCTCGATGGCCCGCTCGACGTCGCCGAGCCGCTCCAGGTACACGGCCGCCACGCGCAGCGCGATCTCCACGCGCCGGTCGGAGTCGGCCTCGCTCCCGAGCTGCCGCTCGAGCACGTCGATGAGGTCCTGCCAGCGGCCCGCGGACTCGTGCAGGGCGGCGACGGCGCTGAGCGTCTCGGCCTCCTCGCCGCGGATCACCAGCACCTGCTCGTAGAGCTTCACCGCGTCGTCGGGGCGCCCGAGGTAGGACTCCGCGATGCGCGCCATGCGGGTGTACGTCTCGGCGCGCTCCTCGTCGGAGTCGGCCGCGTCGAGCTTGCGCTCTTGCACCGCGTAGAGGTCGGGCCAGCGCTCCTGCGCGGCGTAGATGGCCTCGAGGGCGTCGAGGCTCGGGCGGTTGCGCGGGTCGACCTTCTCGATGACCGCGCGGTACTGCACCACCGCGTCGTCGACGCGGCCGAGGTCGTCGCGCAGCAGCCCCGCGAGGCGCAGCGTGTGGGTGACCTTCTCCTCGGGGTCCTCGGTGATCTGCGCGCGGCGCGTGAGCACCGTCACGAGCTTCTCGGCCTCGCCCGAGGCGCTGTGCAGCCGGTCGAGCGACTCGAGCGCGTCGGCGTCGAGCGGCGCCACGTCGAGCACGAACTGGTACGCGCCCTCGGCCGAGGGCAGGTCGCCGCGCTCCTCCTCGTGCACGCGCGCCAGGCGCTTGCCGATCGCCACGCGGATCTCGTCGGTCGAGCTCTCGGCCTCGACCACGTCGGCGTAGACGTTGGTGAGGTCGTCCCACGCGCCGGTCGCCGCCGCGAGGCGCTCGACCTCGGTGAGCGAGCGGTCGTCGAGCGGGGCCTCCTTCACCGCGCGGCCGAGCCACCCGAAGGCCCCCGCCGCGTCGCTGCGCTTCTCCTCGAGAATCTCCGCGATGCCCCGCATCGCCAGCACGCGGTCGCCCGCCTCGGGGATGAGGTCGAGCGTGCGCGCCTGGAGGTCGGCCAGCTTCTCCCAGTCCTCGTACATGCGGTACAGCGGGTCGAGCGTCGCGGCGACCTCGGCGCGCAGCACGCCGCGCGCGAACATCGCCTCCAGCGCGGCGACGGTCTCCGCGTGGTCGGCCTGCACGTCGATGATCTCGCGGTACACCGCGAGCGCCCCGGCGGGGTCGCCGAGCCGGTGCTCCAGCGCCTGCCCGAGGCGGTAGCGCAGGGCGACGGCGTCGTCGGGCGAGAGGTCGGAGAGCCCGAGCTCGCGGCGCAGGATCTCGGCCACCTGCGGCCACTGCTCGAGCGCCTCGTAGAGCCGGTCGAGGGCCCGCAGCGCGCTCGCGTTGCCGGCGTCGACGTCGAGCACCTTGCGGTAGCGCGTGATGGCCGCGTCGGCGTCGCTGCGCTGCACCTCGTGGATCTGGCCCACGCGCAGCAGCAGCTCGACGTGGCGGTAGGGGTCGTCGTGGAGCGAGTCGACCGCGGCGTCGTAGACGGCGACGACGGTGTCCCAGCGCGAGAGGCCCTCGGCGAGGCGCTCGAAGTTACCGAGGTTCTCCTCGACGCGCGGGTCGAGCGCGACGGCGCGGGCCATCGCGTCGAAGGCCGCCTCGGGGCGGTCGAGGGCCGACTCGTTGACGTCGGCGATGCGCTGGAGCAGCTCGAGCTTGCGCGGCACGTCGTCGGTGTGGCGCACCTCGACCTCGAGCACCTCGACGAGGGGCTCGAAGGCGCCCGACGCGGAGAGCAGGGGCTCGAGCACGCCGGCCGCGGCGAGGGGGGCCTCGGTGCCGCGCAGGATGGCCGTGAGCGCGCCGACGGAGGGCGCGTGGTCGGGGATGGTCTCGACGATCTCGCGGTAGATCTCGACCGCGCGGTTCACGTCGGCGAGGTTGCCCTCGTAGAGCTTCGCCACGCGGAACCGGTACGACGCCACCTCGTCGGGGTCGGCGGAGAGGTCGGCCTCGCGCTCGAGCACCGAGAGCAGGTCCTGCCAGCGGCCCTGCGCGGTGAAGAGGGCGTCGAGCTTCTGGATCGCCAGCAGGTCGGTCGGGTCGAGCTCGAGCACGTGGTTGTACGCGTCGATGGCGCGGTCGTTGTCGTGCAGCTCGCTCTCGTAGACGGCCGCGACCTCGAAGTAGAGGCGCTTCTTCTCCTCGGCGTCGCTGATGAGCGCGGCCTTCTTCTCGTAGGCCGCGAGCAGCTCGGGCCAGCGCTGGCCGGTGACGAAGATGCGGATGAGCGAGTCGAGCGCGGCGACCTCGCTGTCGTCGACCTCGACGATGCGGCGGTACGTGCGCACCGCCCCCTCGACGTCGTTGAGCACCGTCTCGTAGATCTCCGCCGCGCGCCACAGGTAGGCCTTGCGCTCGTCGAGGTCGTCGAGGATCTCGGCCTTGCGCACGAGGGTCTCGGTGAGCTCCTTCGGGCGGTCGGTGAGCTGGTAGAGCCGCTCGAGCGACGACACGGCGTCGACGTTGGCGGGCTGCACGGCGAGCGCCGCGACCTCGTGGCCGATGGCGCGGTCGAGGTCGCGCAGGCGCTCCTCCGACACGGCGGAGGCGCGGCGGTGCAGGGCCACGCGCACGTCGGCGTCGCCCTCGTCGAGCGCCCCGATGCGCGCCTCGATGACCTCGACGAAGTCGCGGTCGATCTCGAGCGAGCGGGCGAGCCGGTCGAGGCCCGTGAGGGTGTCCTCGCGCGACGGGTCTTCGGTGAGCGCCTGGCTCAGGGCCACGAAGGCGCCGGCGCCGTCGTCGAGCGCGGTCTCCCGCAGCTCGGCCACCCGGTGCAGCAGGTCGACCTTCGTCGCCTTCTCCGAGAGCCCCGCCTGCACCTCGAGCGCGAGCACCAGCCGGTCCCACGCGCCGCTCGCGCGGTACACGGGCTCGAGCGTGTCGACCACCGTCGCCGTGTAGGCCGGGTCGCCGAGGAAGGCCTCCAGCGCGTCGACGGCGCGCGCGGCCGACTCCTCGCGGGTCACCACCTCGCGCAGGATCTCGATCGCCGCCTCGCGGTGGTTGAGCTTCTGGTCCTGCACCTCGGCGAGGCGGAACTGCAGCGCCGAGCGGCTCTCGCCGTCGGCCGCGAGCGACACCTGCTGCGCGAGGTTCTCCGCGAGCTCGGGCCACTTACCCAGCCGGGTAAACATCCGGTCGAGCGCCGCCAGCGCGAGGGCGTTGGTCGGGTCGCGCTCGAGCATCGCGTGGTAGGTCGCCACGCTCGCGTCGGCGTCGTTGAGGCGCTCGTCCTGCACGACGGCGATCTCCGACTGCACCCGGTCGTACTCCTCCGGGTCGGAGGTCACCTCCAGCCGGCGGCGCAGCGTCGCGAGCACCTCGGGCCAGCGGTTGGCCGAGCGCCACGTGCGCTCCAGCGCCTCGAGCACGGCCACGTCGCCGGGGTTCGACTCCAGCACGCGCTCGAGCGCCGTGACGGCGTTCTGCACGTTGCCGAGAAAGCGCCCCTCGATCTCCGCGACGCGCACGTACAGGTCGCGCCCGAGGCTCGTGCCGGCGTGCTGCTCGGCCGCCTCGCGGAAGAGCACCACCACCTGCGGCCAGCCCTCGACGGCCTCGGAGACGCGCATCAGCGTCTCGGTCACCTCGGCGTTCGCCGGGTCTTCCTGGAAGGCCCGCCCGTAGGCCTCGAGCGCCCGCGGCGCCTGGCCCAGCTCGGTCGCGGTCACGGCGCCGATGCGCTGCAGCAGCGCCACGCGCTCGGCCCGGTCGTCGCCCTCCGCCACGAGGATCTCGAGCGCGCGCACCAGCGCCTCCCAGTCCCCGCGCAGCTCGTAGACCGGTTGCAGCACCTCGGCCGCCGCGTGCCGCAGCGTCGGGTCGCGCAGCAGCCCCTCGAGCGCCTGCCGGGCGCCGTCGTGCTCGGGCGCGGTCGCCAGCACCGCGCGGTACAGCTCCAGCGCCTGGGCGGCCTGGCCCAGCCGCAGCTGCGTCACCGTCGCCAGGTGGAAGCGGATCGCCGTCGCCGCCGCGTCGTCGCCGAGCGCTTCGTGCACGTCGAGCTCGCGGCGCAGCACCTCGGCGAGGGGCGACCACTGCTCCTGCTTCTCGTAGAGGCGCGCGAGCGCCGCGAGGGCCTCGGGGTCGTCGCCGAACTCCGTCACGATGGCCGTCGCGGCCTCGACCGCGCGCGGGAGGTTCTGCAGCCGCTCCTCGGCGACGTGCACCACGTCGAGCAGCAGCGCCTTGCGGGTCGCGGCCTCGTCGACGATCTCGAGCCGCCGGTCGAGCACGTTGAGCAGCTCGGCCCACTGGCCGTGCGCGCGCAGCAGCGACTCGAGCGCCGCGAGGGCCTCGGGGTGCGCCGCGTCGCCCGCGAGCACGGCGCGGTACTGGGTGCCCGCGCCCTCGACGTCGTCGAGGTGCGCCGCGAGGATCGACCCCGCCCGCAGCCGCAGCGTGACGCGCGCGGCCTCGTCGACGGCGGGGTTGGCGATGGCCGACTCGAGGGCGTTCTCGGCCTCGCGCCACCGGCCGGTGAGGGCCGCCGCGCGCTCGAGGTCGACCACCGACCGCGGCTCCGACGGCGCCTGCGCCAGCGCGTCGCGGAAGCGATCGAAGGCCAGGCCCCCTTCGCCCAGCGCGCCCTCGTAGAGCTCGCCGAGCCGCCGCAGCGTGTCGACCTGCTCGGCCCCGGGCGCGTCGCCGAGGCGCTTCACCTCGAGCGCCGTCGCGAGCCGCTTGGCGTCGTTGGCGGCGGTGTACATCGGCACGAGCCGCAGCGCCGCGTCGCGGTTGGCCGGGTCGATCTCGAGCACCTTCTCGAGGTAGCGCGCGGCGCGGTCGACCTTCTCCTTCCGCACCTCCCAGAGCTGCGCGACCTTGGCGAAGAGCGACACCTTCGTGGCGTCGTCGGCCGCGGGGTTCTCGGCCTCGCGCTCGAGCAGCCGGATGAGCTCGTCCCACTTCCCGCTCTCGGCGTAGAAGTGCTCGAGCTCGTCCCACGCGTGCATCGCGAGGTAGCGCTTCTTCAGGGCCTCCTGCGCGCGGCGGTCGTTGGGGTCGAGCGCCATCACGCCGCGCCACGCCTCGACCGCGATCGCGTCGTCGTTGAGGCGGTCGCCCGCGATGAGCCCGAGCTTCACCAGCAGCTGGATGCGCTGCGGCACGTCGGCCGTCATCGCGGCCTGCGAGCGCAGCACCTCGGCGAGCTTCGCGTAGTCCTTCGACTTCTCGTAGAAGCCCGCGAGCTGCGTGAGCGCCTCGGGGTGCCCCGGGTCGCGCGCCAGGACCTCCTCCCACATCTCGGTGCAGACCTCCGGGCGCTTGACCTTCTCGGTCACGAAGCGCGCGAGCCCGAGGTACTGATCGAGCTGCTGCGACGCGGGCGCGGCCGCCACCTCGCGGCGCAGGATGCGCAGGAGCTTGTCCCAGTCCTTGCGCTTCTCGTACATCGACTTGAGGTAGTCGATGGCCTTCGCGTTCTCGGGGTCGATGTCGAGGATCTGCTCGTTGGCCTTGATGGCCTCGGCCTGGTTCGAGAAGCGCTCGAGGTAGATGCCGGCGATGCGCTCGTAGAGGGCGACGCGCTCGGCCCGCTCGTCGAGCAGCTCGGACTTCGCCTGCAGCGTCTTGATGAGGTCCTGCCAGCGCTTCTGCGCCTCGAACTTCGCGGCGGTCTCGTCGAGCTCGCGCAGGCGATCCGGGTCGGGCGGCGGGCGCAGCGTCGCGGGCCCTTCGAGTGCGGTCGAAGCGTCGATGCCCTGGATGTCGTCGGAGTTGCTCATCGTCGTTCCTTCAAGACCTCAGCGGTGCCGCGCGATCGCGCTCCGCCCTCTTAGCGGGACTCTGTGGTGCAGCGAATACGGTGCGGCGCGGTCAGTGCGCGCCGGGGCTCTGGAGCTGCGCGAGCCGGTTCTGCGCGATGTCGAGGTACTCGCGGGGCGCGTTGCCGCCGCGGGCCTCGATGAAGCGCTGCAGGTACAGGATCGCCTGCTGCCGCCGCTCGGGGATGTCGGCGAGCGTGTAGCCCGCGGAGAACATCGCCTCGGACATCTCGGGGTCTTCGCGGTTGGCCGCGACGAACTCCTCGACCGCCGGCTCGCGCTGCCCCTGGTCGAGCAGCACGTTGCCGAGCACGTTGTGCATCGAGCCGCGCTCGACGGCGCCCTCCGGCGCGATGCGCAGCCCCTCGCGGAGCACCTGCGCGGCGCGGTCGAACTCGTGCACCTGGCGGTACAGCCGCCCGAGGTGCGCGTACGAGCTGTAGCTGCGCGGCGCCTTGGTGAGCGCGGTGGTGTAGGCCTGCAGCGCGGCCTGCGGCTCGTCGAGCCGCTCGGCCACGAGGCCCTGCCAGAAATACGCGAGGTAGTAACCCTGGCTCACCTGCGTGGCCTGCTGGAACGCCGCGCGCGCCTGCTCCCAGTGCTCCTGGTTGTAGTGCGCCTTGCCCAGTTGGAAGTGGTACTCGGCGTTGCGCGGGTTGCGCGCGATCGCCCGGGTGAGGGCCTCCGCGGCGGGCGCCCACTCGCGCTGGCGCACGTGCACCAGCGAGAGGTTGTAGAGCGGCTGATCGAACTTGGGGTCGGCGTCGGCCGCGCGCTGGAACTTGTCCCGCGCGTCGGCCAGCCGACCCTGTCGCATCATGGCCATCCCCGCGTTGTTGTCCTGAACCGCTTCGCGGTTGTACTCGCTGCAGGCCGTCGCCATGGCGACAGCGAAGAAGACACCACACCAGCGCTTCATCACGACCCTCGATGCAGAGCCCGATGCGGACTCCAACGGCGCGCGATGATAGGGGGATGTGCGCAACGCCGACAATCAAAAATCCTAGGATTTGTGAGGTCGCGCGGAGGTGTCCCCGGCGCGGCGAAGCGGCGCCAGCGGTCGCGACTCCCGCGCAGGGGAGGGCGACGAGGCGACCGGGTGTTGAGGGGATCGGGAGGGAGGGCGCGGGGCGCCGGAGGCGCTACTGGTCGGCGGGCTGGAGGTTGAACGGGTAGTTCACCGTCACGACGCCGCCGCCCTCGGGGGCCGGAAACTGCCAGCGCCGCACGGCGTTGGCGATGCACTCGCCGACGCTCGGCACCGGGATGGAGCTGTCGGCCACGTTGGAGCCGATGACCGTTCCGGTGCCGCCGATGACGAAGCGGACCACCACGCGGCCGGCGATGTTGGGGCTCGTCGCGAGGCCCTGCTCGTAGCAGTGGTTCACCTGGCCGAGGTTGCGGAGCACCACGCGGCGGATCGCCTCGGGCGACAGCAGACCCGACACCGTCGGAGGCGCCGCACGCACCGTCGGACCGGTGGTGCCGCGGTTGCGCAGCCCGCGACCGGCGCCGGCGCCGTAGCCCTGGCCCGAGCCGGTGCCCGAGCCGTGGCCCATCGTGCCGATGTTGCCCATGCCGATGGTACCTTCGCCCGTGCCGCCGCCGCCCCAGCCCGTGCCGGCGCCGCCGAGGCCGCCGTAGCCGAAGGCGTCGCCGACCGCGTCGCCGGTCATGTTGCCGTTGGCGTTCTGGCTGTCGACGCCCGACTCGGTCATCGCGCCGAAGGGCGACACGATGCCCGACGCGCCGCCGGCCATGCCGCCGCCGGCCGAGCCGAGGGCCGCGAAGATGCCGCGGTTCTGCACCTGGTTGATGGCGGCCTGGCGCGTGAGGTGCGGCGGCTCGCCGTTGTTCTTGATGGCGTAGCGGGCGTTGCGGGTGGGCGTGTCGCGCCGGCCCATCTTGCCCTCGTCGCCGCGGTGGCGCGTGCCGGTGCCGCCCTCCTGCTGGTCGTTCGCCTGCTGGACGGGCGGGGTCTCGGGCTGGCGCTCCTGCTGGCGCTGGATGAACGCCGCGAGCTCGCGCAGGCGGTCGTCTTCGTTGCCCGACGAGAGGAAGCCCGAGTCGTCGCTGATGGCGAAGTGCATCGTGAGCACCGCCGCCGCCACGAACATGAACCCGCCCGCCATCGAGCCGATGAGGGCGTTGTCGCGCTTGATGTGACCCGCCACCACGCGGCCCGGGGCGACCACCTTCGCCACGAAGGTGAGCCCGCCCACCTCCTGGCGGTAGCGGCCGTCGGGCTGGATGTTGACCTCGAAGGCCCCGGGCATCGCGGTCGAGGGGCGCGCGTGCCCCTGGCTCTTGAGGTCGTCAAGCGAGCGCTTCACGCCCTGCAGCTCGACCTCGCCGGTCGCGCCCGGCAGGAACACGAAGCGCGTGCCGGCGTTGTTGACCACCACCGGCAGCTCGGTCGCGCCGCCGAGGATCTCGGGGCCGACCGTGAACTGCGACACGTCGGAGAGACGGTCTTCGTTCTTGTGGCTGAGGTTGATCCCGATGCCCGAGCCGACCAGCGCGGTGAGCGCGCCGACGCCGCCGACGATGAGCCCGCTGTTGTCGTTGAGGTGCTGCGGATCGGCCTTCGCCGCGCCCACAGCCATCATGAGTCCGCCGACGCCCCAGAGCGCGCCGGTGACCTTCGAGGCGGGGGCGAGCGTCGGGTCTTTGCCCGTGAGCACGAAGCTCTGGCTGTCGCGCAGGTGCGCGACGTGGAGGATCGAGCTCTTCCACATCACCGAGATCTCGACGGCGTGCGAGCCGACCTCCTCGACCTCGTGGGGGTTGATCTCGCCGCGCTTGATGAGCTGGTAGATCTCCTCGCCCTCGCCGGCCAGCGACGAGGTGATGGGGGCAGAGGCACCCTCCGCCACGACGAGCGCCGAGGCCGCCGCGCCGAGCGGAGCGGCGATCGCCGGGGAGACGAAGGAGCCCGCCTCGCGGGCCTCGCCGACCTCCACGGTGATCTGCGCCCCGCCGAGCGTGATCACGTCGCCGGTGCGCAGCGACGCCTTGTTGACCGACTGGCCGTTGACCTGCGTGCCCGAGCCGAGGTCGATGATCTGCACGTCATCGGGCTTCACCTCGATGACGGCATGCATCCTCGCGACGCCCTCGTCGTCGATGCGCAGGTGGGACTTCTGGTCTCGCCCGACCTTGATCACGTCCTGGGCGATGGTCTCGGTTCGCACCAAGGCCCCCTGGGCGATCCTGAACGTGATTGGAACCACCATCTTCTGCGCCATCGCACTCCCTGTCGCGTGTGCTGTGGCCCGTTAGGGGGACACGCACCGCTGGTCCTTCCCGGCGAGCACACTGCCCGCCGGACGCTTCGACAACGGTATCGCCCGGAAGTTCCACGGGCGGGCGGACTTTACCGACCCGCCCGTGAAACCGTCAACGCATCCTCAGAGGTTCTCGACGGACTTGAGCATCTCCGGGACGAAGTGCTCGCGGATGCGGATGAGGCTGATGCCCGCGCTGCGCCGCCGCACGCGCGAGGTCTCGCCGTCGGGCCGCACGAGCTGCCCCTGCACGAGCTCGTCGGTGAAGTTGAACTCCTGCGTCCGCTGCGCGCCCGCCTGCGCGGCGCCGGCGGCCGGCGGGGTCTGCGCCATCGCGCTGCCCCCCAGGCTCATCGCTACGCCCATCACCGCCATCGCTACGATCGTCTTCATGGTCCTTGACCTCTATACCGCTCGTTGAATCAGCGAATCACTAGGGAGATGCCGCAGGCGGAGCCGCCTGTCCAGCGGCGGGCGCCGGGGCGGCCGCGGCCGGAGCCGCGGGGGTCGCGGGCGCCGGGGTCGACCCGCCGCCGACGGCCTCGAGCGCCGTGATGGTCGACCCGATGTTGCGGATGTGCCGGTTGGCGTTGCCCACCGAGGTCACGAAGCGCGCGTTGGAGCCCGCGCGCTGCACGAACTGCTGGAGGAACTCCTGCGCCGTGCGCAGCACCGGGATGGTGCCGCCCAGGTAGTTCATGTTGAGCACGCCGAGGTTGTAGTAGGCGTCGGGCCGGTTGGCGTCGAGCGTGCGGGCGCGCTCGTACTCGCGCTGCGCCGAGGCGAGCGTGGTGGCGCGCTCGGCGTCGGGCTGCGTGAGCGCGAGGCCGCGCAGCGCCACGCCGAGGCCGACGTGCGCGTCGTAGCTGTCGTCGCGCAGCGCGATGGCGTGCTCGAAGGCCTCCTTCGCGTCCTGGTACCCGCGGAACGACAGGTTGATCGTCCCGTAGTTCACCCACGCCTCGAACATGTTCGGGTTGAGCGTGTAGGCGCGCCGGAAGTGCTCCAGCGCCTTGATGATCTCGTTGCGCCGGATGTCGATGATCCCCCACGTGTTGTAGAGGTCGGCGGTGAACGAGCGCACGTCGGGGTTGATCTCCGCGTTCTGCGCCTGCGACACCTGCGCGGCCTGCGCGCACACGAGGCCGGCGAGGAAGATCATGCGCGAGTTGGGGTCGTCGCCCGCCTGCTGGAGGTACGACAGCGCGAGCTGCGTGCGCGCCGGCAGGTAGCGGTCGTCGAGCGCGAGCGCCGAGCGGATGTTGCGCACGACCGGCGCCCACTCCGCCGGGGTCGTCGGGTTCGCCTCGCGCAGCACCATCGCGAGGTTGGTGTAGCCCTCGACGCAGTGGGTCTGGTCCTGCTGGATCGCCTGCTCGAAGGCCTGCCGGGCGGCGGGCACGTCGTGGCGGCGGTAGGCCATCACGCCGAGCTGCACCTTCGCGCGGCAGTTGTTGTTGGCGGGCGACACCTGGATCGCGCGGTTGAGCGCGGTCGTGGCCTGATCGTTCATGCCGCAGCGGTCGTACGCGAGGCCGCGGTTGAACCACGCCTCGGGGAAGGCGCCGTTGGCCTGCGCGTTGGCCGCGGTCTCGAAGAGCCCGGCGACCTCGTTGCAGGTCTCCGGGGTCCAGTCGCCGCGGTTGCCGTTGGCCTCGTCGTGCTGACGCATCAGCGCGGCGGCGCTGTTGAAGCGCGTGTTGGCCGTCTCGTTGACCGCGGTGCCCGCGGCGGTGGTGACCGTCTGGCCGTTGGCGGCCACGGCGGGCGTGGTGGAGCTGGTCTGTCGCCCGCCGCACGCGGAGAGCGTCAGCAGAACGAGCGCGCCGGAAAGTCCTCGGGTCTTCATGATCCTCTCTCCCACGCTCACGGCGTACCGCCGGTCGTTGCTGCGGCCCCGGCCTGGCCCTGCTCGGCCGGCTCTTCCTCGCCCTCGGCCGTCGTCTGGAGCTGGTACACCGGGCGGCTGTTGGTCGGGCGCGAGAACACCAGGTTCGGCTCGACGCGAATCTCGTCGGCGAGCGGGAACCGCACCCGGTCGATCTCGTAGAGCTCGCGCTCGCAGAGCTGCGACCACTCGTTGAACCAGTGCACCTGCGTCGCGGTGCGGATGCACCGCTGGAAGCCCTCGGACGCGGTGTTCATGAAGGGCTGCGTGCGCTGGTCGAGCACCAGGCGGTACGCGTCGAGCAGGTCGGCGTTGTGCTGGATGTCGGGCGGAATCGGCGCGTTGCGGATCGTCTGCGCGAACTGGAAGTACATGTCCGCGAGGCGCGAGACGGCCGCGATCTCCCAGTTGGGCACGTGCATGTTCACCACCTCGACGTACTTGGCCGAGGCCGAGTCGAGGAGCTGCTGGCGCAGGCGGATGTACGGGGTGAGCGAGCGCTCGACCCACGCGTCGAAGGCGCGCCGGTTGGTGCCCGGGTTGCGCGGGAAGCGCTCGTTCTGGAAGCGCTGGTAGAGCACCTCAGCGAGGTAGAAGCGCGCCTCCGCGACGGAGTCCTTGCTGCGCTCGATCGCGTCGCCGGCCTCGTCGCCGAGCTGCTGGCGGATGGTCGCCTGACCCGTCGAGCTCGCCGTCGCGCCCTCGCCCGTGGTCGTGCCCCAGGCGTCGACCGCCTGCTGGTAGAACGCCGTCGCCTGGCGGTAGTTCTCGACGTTCCAGTAGCCGCGCGCGAGCGCCACGGCCCCTTGGATCTTCTGGTCGAGCGTCCCCTGCGCCGCGTAGGTGCGCATGAAGCCCTCGTAGTGGCGCACGAGGTCGTTCCACGCCTGGCGGATCTGCTGGTCGCGCGTGCGACGCTCGTCCGAGTTGGCGGTCGCGGTGCGGCGCAGGCGGGCGACGCGGTCGGTGTAGATCTGGCCGATCGAGAACACCACGTTGGCGGCCACGCGCCGGCGGGCCGGGTCGCCGCCGAAGTAGCGGGCGAACTTCTGCGCGTTCTGGAGCGCGTGCTCCTCCTCGCCGAGGCCGATGCGGAAGAGCGTCGCCTGGCGGAGCGCGTCGGCGGCCTGCTGGATGGGGTCGTCGACCGGCGCGTTGGGGAGCAGCCGGTGGGCCTCCTCCGCCGCGCGGATCGCGACCTGACGGTTGTTGTTCACGTACTCGGCGTACTGCTCGTAGAGGTCGGCCGCGCGGCCGAACACCTGGATCGCGTGGTTGTTGCCCGCGAGGCGGTACAGCGCGCGCTGGGCCCACGGGCTGTTACGCGGCAGGAAGATGGCGATGAGGCGCTCGCGCACCCGCATCGCGCGGCCGAGGAGGAAGGCCCGGTCGTACTCGCCCGCGCCGTTGGAGAGCATCTCGTCGAGGCGGCCGCACTCGCGGTGCGTGCGCACGACCTGGATGTACTGGGCGGCCGACTCGGCGTGGCGACCCGCGGTCGAGAGCGACTCCGCCTTCTTGCGGAGCACCTGGCACTGCAGGTCCTCCACGCGGTGGCAGAAGTCCTCGTGCTGGGGCCGCAGCGCGGCGCTGCAGAAGCGCGTCATCAGGTCGGGCAGCGCCTGCGACATGGCGTCGTAGCAGGCGGGGCGCGTGGGGTTCCACATGTCGCCCATGACGTTGAGGCTGTCGAGGTAGAGGTCGGCCGCGATCTCGCGGAGGTTCTCCGGGTCGGGCGCCGCGGCGTCCGTCTCCGCGACGTCCTTGAAGAGCGTGGCGGCCTCCTCGAAGTGGTTGGCCACGTAGTACACGTACGCGCGGCGGTACTTGATGGTGAGCATCACCGTGCGCGGGTCTTCACCCTCGGGCGAGCGCTGCGCGTTGTCCGGGGAGACGAAGCACACGTAGCGGGTGAACGCGCGGAGCATCCCCTGCTCGCGCGGGTTGAGGTCGCGCGGCACGGCGTTGACGCGGGCGGCGGCGCGGACCTGCGCCTCGCTCTGCTGCGGGCCGCGGCCATTGTTCGCGGGGCCGTTCTGCCGGCCCTGGTTGCGCTGCACCGACGTGCGGAAGCTCGCGGAGAACGAGTCGTTGTAGCAGAGCACCGCCTTGTACGCGGCGTCCTCCGTGAACTCGCCGCCGGGGTTCATCTCGACGACGGCGTCGTAGGCCGGGCCGCAGCGCTCGTTGTCGCCCATGTCGCGCAGCATGTCGGCGCGGTAGTAGGCGATGCGGTAACGCGTCGGCCAGTCGCGCCGGTCGTACTCGGTGAACTCGACCTGATCGAAGTCCGGAAACTCGTCCAGGATCTTCTGGTAGAGGTCCGCGGTCATGCGCATCGTCTCGGGGTTGCGCGTGCCGCGGGTCTGCACGGCCCCCTCGGCGCTGCGGCCCACGGACTCGAGGTGCCAGTGCGAGGCGACGTCGAAGGTGACGCGCGCGGCCTGGTTGCGGCACTCGGTCTTCACCTCGGGCGTGCGGCTGCTCGCGCGGAAGGTGTTGAACACGTCGATGAGGCGGTTGACCTCGACGAGCTGCTCGGGCTTCGGGCGCGACGCGATGATCGCGCGGGCGACCTGCGCCTGCCAGAAGCAGAAGCGGTCGCTGTTGGCGCGGCGCTCCATCATGCCGTGGTACGAGGCCACCGCGTTGGGCCACTGGCCCGCGTCCTGGTACAGCTCGGCGAGCTTCTCGAACATCGCGTACGAGTTGTCCTCGTCGGCGGCGTAGCGCTGGAAGGTCGCGAAGGCGTTGGGCACGTTGAGCGGCCGCGCGGCGGTGCCGTAGACCGAGCCGTACACCGTCACGAGCTCCATGCGCGCGTTGCGCAGGAGGGCCGTGACCGAGCCCGCGTTGGGGTGCGCGCGCCCGTAGTCGATGACCTCGTAGAACTTGTTGAGCGACCCCTCGAAGTCCTGCAGGTTGTAGAGAACCCAGGCCATCTTGTAGAGGGCGTAGCCGTAGACCTGGTTGTTCTCGTCCTGCACCGCGAGCACGCGCTCGTAGAACTGGCGCGCGTTCTCCATCTCGCCCTGGTCGAAGAAGTACTCCGCGAAGGACAGGTACGCGTTCGGGACGAAGGGCGACTGCGGGAACCGCTGGATCAGCGTGCGGTAGACCGTGCGCGCGTTGTTGAAGTCGTTGCCGTCCTGGTAGGCGAAGGCCAGGTAGAACAGCGCGCGGTCCATCTGCGCGTAGTTGGGGTGCGCGTCGACCAGGTTGCGGAAGGCCGCGATCAGCTGCTCGCGGTACTGCCCCGCGGTCGCGCGGAAGGCCGCCTGCCGGCGCGTGACGTCCGCGACCTGCGCGTCGTTGTGCGCCGTGCGCGCCGCGAAGAGGTCGTCCTCGAGGTCCTCGGCCTGGCCGTTGGAGAGCTGCGCGAGCTCCTGGTAGTCCTCGGCGAGGCGCATCAGCGTGTCGGGCCGGTGCGGGTCGGTCGCGCTCATGCGCTGCACCAGCATCGCCGTCAGCCGCGCCTCGTCCCTGAGGAGCTGCTCGCTGCGCTGCTGGATGTTCTGCCGCCGCATGATCATGTCGCGGTCGAGCCCCTGGCCCGGCCGCCGCGCCTCGGCCGCGTGCGGCGCGGTGCGCTCGGTCGCGCGGGCCGCCGCCGGGGGCGCGGTGTCGCGGTGCGAG